>JACCQV010000014.1 GCA_013813945.1 Deltaproteobacteria bacterium
GACCACGCCCTGCTTCTCCATCTCCTCGACGAGGCGAGCAGCGCGGTTGTAGCCGATGCGCAGCTGGCGCTGGACCCACGAGATCGACGCGTTGCGCGTGGTCGTGACGATGTAGAGAGCCTTGTCGTACATATCGTCGTCGCTCTTGCCGTTCGGCATGCCACCGATGTCGGGACCGCCTTCGCCCTCTTCGTCGCGCGGCTTGAGGATGTCGAGGTTGTAGACCGGGCGCGCCTGGGTCTTCAGGAACGTCACGACGCGCTGGATCTCTTCCTCGTCGACGTAGCAGCCATGGAAGCGCTGCGGAGCGCCGCCGCGATCGGAGAACAGCATGTCGCCTGCACCGAGCAGGGCCTCGGCACCGTTCTGGTCGAGGATCGTTCGCGAGTCGATCTTCGAGGTGACGTGGAACGCGATGCGCGACGGGAAGTTCGCCTTGATCAGGCCGGTGATCACGTCGACCGACGGACGCTGCGTCGCCAGGATGAGGTGGATGCCGGCAGCGCGCGCCTTCTGGGCGATGCGGGCAACGCTGGTCTCGACCTCCTTCGGGGCGCACATCATGAGATCGGCGAACTCGTCGATCACGACGACGATGTACGGAAGGCGGTGCTGAGGCGACGTGACCTTCTCGCGCAGGTCGGCCTGCTCGGGCGAGTCCGAGTCGACGGCCTTGTTGATGTCATCCTCGAGGGCGGACGCGGCGGCGTCGGCGGCGGCGCGTAGCTTGTCGGCCTCGACCTTCGCGAGCTGCTTGCCGATCTTCTCGTTGTACGTCGAGATGTCACGCACGCCCATCGTGGCGAGCATGTCGTAGCGGCGCTCCATCTCCTCGACGGCCCAGCGCAATGCGAGGTTCGCCTTCTTGGGGTCGGTGACGACCGGCAGCAGGAGATGCGGGATGCCCTCGTAGATCGAGAGCTCGAGCATCTTCGGATCGATCATGATCATGCGGACGTCTTCGGGGCTGCAGTGATAGAGCAGGCTCGAGATCATCGCGTTGACGGCGACCGACTTGCCGGAGCCCGTCGTACCGGCGACGAGGAGGTGGGGCATGCGGGCGAGATCGACGACGGCGGGGGCCCCCTCGATGTCCTTGCCGAGCGCCATCGGCAGCTTGTAGCGGCCCTTGCGGAACATGTCGTCGGCGAGGATCTCCTTGATGAAGACCTTCTCGCGGCTCTTGTTCGGAACCTCGATGCCGACCGCGGCCTTGCCCGGAATCGGCGCGACGATACGAACGCGCAGTGCTTCGAGGGCGAGCGCGAGATCATCGGTGAGGTTGACGATCTTGTTGACGCGCGTGCCCGGTGCCGGCGCGAACTCGTACATCGTGACGACGGGGCCGGGGCGGATCGCGACGACGTCGCCCTTGACGCCGTAGTTCTCGAGCGTCTGGGTCAGCTTCGCCGATAGCTCGAGCATCGCGGTCTTGTCGATCGCGTTCTGCGATGCCGAATCGTAGTTGAGCAGCTGGATCGAGGGCAGCTGGTAGTCGCCCTCGCCGAGCTTGATGAACGTCTGGCGCTCGGCGTCGGCGGCCTTCTCCTTCGCGGCCATCTCCGCCTTGTCGGCGTGCTTGAACCGCGGCTCGACGATCATCGGCCCCTTGTCGCCGTTGATCACGGCGATCGGCTCGTTCGAACCTTCCTCGTCGACGATCAGCGCCTGAGCCTTCTGCTCGGCATTCGCGACCTCGGGCGCCTTCGTGCCCTGCGGGAACCGCGAGCGCTTGCCCTTGACCGGGATGTCGTCGGCGGCCGCCGCCACGGTCGAGTCGTTCGCCGCCGTCGGGCCGGGGACGACGAGATCGATCTCGGTGCCCTGCGCGGTCTTCTTCTTTTTCTTCGGTGCGTCCTCCGAGGACGTCGACGCGGTGCGCTCGATGATCAGCGGTGCATCGACGCGATCGCCAGCCCCGACCTGGAGCAGGTCGTCGACCTCGTCCTCCTCCTCGTCCTCGTCGTCGCGATCGCCGCGCTCCGGGAGCATCGCGCGGAACACATCGGCCCAGAACCGGCCGAACGCAAACGCCGCACTATGGAACGCGCGACCGACCGCGCGTGCTCCGCTTCCGATCAGATAGAGCACGTCGCGCATGCGCAGCGGCGTTGCAACGACGACCGCAACCACGAGACCGACCATGGCGAGCAGGGCGGTCCCAGCGGTGCTGATCACCGCGCGCAGGATCTCCGCGAGGTGCTCGCCGATCGCGCCACCGGGACCGTGCCCGGCGATGCGGTAGCCCGCGGCCGCGAGGTGGATCAACGTCGCGAGCGCGACCACGCCGATCGCGGTTCCAACCGTGATCGTCCACGGCATCACCGGGGTGCGCTCGATCAGGGTCCGGATCGAGGCCACGACCGCCAGGGCGATCAGTGCGTACCCGCAGACTCCAGCGAGGCCATAGAACAGGCTCGCCGTGGCTCGGCCGAACGGGCCCATCACCAGTGTTCCGGTCTGCAGCGACACCATCGCCACCACCAGAAATAGTGCCGCACCCAGGCCGATCACCCCGAAAACCTCACGCCGCCGGTCCGTGCCGGAGCTCCGTGAGCTACCGGAAGTATTACGATTTGTTCGGTTTTTGGACATAGGTTCCCTGGGGGCCCGAGGAGTACCTTATCCTACATCCACCGATATATCGGCCCCAAGTTTTCACCTGCGATTGACTCGCTGCGTCACGCGGGCGCTCGGGCACCCTGGAAGGATGAGCAAGCTTCGCGCCCCGCTCGACCCCGTGGCGGATCTCCGCCGCCGGCTCGCGCGCGCCGGCCCACGGACGCTGGGGCTCGCGAAGATCCGGGTCTGCGTGCGGCGCTGGTGGGCCGACCACGGACTCGCTGCCCACCCGGCCACCGTGGGCCGCCGGATCGCGATCGTCCTGATCGAGCAGCGATCGATCGCCCACAAGCTCGCCGGCATCCTCGTCCTCGAACAGCTGGGCGATCGATTGCGCGCGACCGACGTCCCGGTGTTCTCGCGGCTGTTCGGAGGCGGGCACCTCGCCGCGTTCGAGCTCGTCGATCGCTTCGCGACCCGGGTGCTCGGCGTGCTGCTCGATCGCGAAGCCGGTCAAGTCGATGCCGTCCGCGCAATCGCGAGCTGGCGATCGGCCGACATCGCGTGGCAGCGCCGGGCCGCATGCGTCTCGTTCATCCGGCTCGCGGCGCTCGGCGACTCCACCGTGCCCGGCCTGACCAGCATCATCCTCGGCGTGTGCGCGACCGTCGTGTGGTCGCCCGTGCGCTGCGATCAGACCGCGGTCGGCTGGGTGCTGCGCGAGCTGTCGTGCGCGGAGCCGTTCCGGATGGAGAGCTACTTTCTCCGTCACGCCCGCTTCATGTCGCGTGAGTGCGCGCGGCTGGCAGTCTCGAAGCTACCGGCGATGCAGCGCAGCCTGCTGCTCGCCCGCCACGCGCGCGCGACGACGCTGCGCCGCTAGGAACGTTGACGTTGACCTGAACGTGAACCTGAACCCCACCGTCGACGTCGACTTCGACGCTGCTTCAAGACGCCGTCCGCGTGAGCTTCGCGGTACCGCCGGGACCGTTCGTTCCGCGCTCATCACGGTTCCAATCCAGCGCAGTTGCTGCGTTGGCAGCGTGCCTGCTCGGGGAGTCAATGTCCCCCCAACCTCGCAGCTGCTGCAGTGCAATGTGTCTGCTCGCGGGGTCAACGACAGCGTCGAGGGTAGCGTTCACGTTCAGGTTCACGTCGACGTCAAGGTCAACGCTCGCTAGCAACCCGACGCGAGCGCCGTGCACGATGCGGGCGGTGAGATTCGCCACCAGTCCGCCGGGACCGTCGAGCCGAGGGCCGCGCAGGTCAGCTGCAGCTTGACGTTGTCGACCTGCGCACCGAGATCGTCGAGACACGTCGTCAGCGCGGAGACCGGCGAGCTGCACCCGCTCGTCATCACGCCGACGGCCGGGCAGCTCGCCTGATCCAGGATCATCTCGAGCTGGGTCTCGACGACGGTGGGAATGTCGTTGACGCACTCGTCGATGTAGTCGGCGCACTCGGCCGTGGTCTCCGTCGACTGCAGTGCCTGGGCGGTGCATGCGGCGCGGACCAGGAGGTTCGTGCGGTACTGATCGCGGACAAAGTCGTCGAACGCGGAGCAGACCTTTGCGTAGCCGGCTGCACCGAGCTTGTCGATCGTCTCCGACTCGTCGACGTCGGAGGGAACCCAGTCATCACTGGCTGTCTTGCACGCGATCAGCGCGACGACATACACCACCGATAGTCGATGCGTCATATGCCCCAGCATCTCACGGCGGGACTGGCAGCATCCGGCAACTTCAGAGATCGGCGTCGGCAGCGAGCGGATCGAGATCCACGTCACCGACCCGGCCCTCCACGTTCGCGTCGAAGTCGGTATCGATCTCCGCGCGGTTCTCCGTGACGTGGGTGCCAGTCTCCTCCTGCTTCGCGACCTCCACGAAGTAGCGCGCGACCTGGTCGGCGGCCTTGCGATTCATGCCGGGCGCCTTCGCGAGCTCCTCGACGGTCGCCGTGCGAATTGCACGAACGCTGCCGAACTGCTTGAGGAGCCGCTGGCGCCGCGTCGCACCGATGCCCGGGATCGAGTCGAGCTCGGAACGGAGGCTGCCCTTGCTGCGGCGGTCCTGGTGGAACGTGTTGGCGAACCGGTGCGCCTCGTCGCGGATCCGCGCGAGCACGTAGAGCTCGGGCGAGTTCTGGCGCAGTGGGATCGAGTCCTTCACGTTGCGGCGATAGATCCGATCGGGTGCGGTGCCGGCCTCGAGATCGCGCTCCTTGGCGAGGCCGATCACCTCGAGGCCGGTGTCGCCGCCGAGCGGGACGCCGAGATCCGTGAGTGCCGCGACGGCCATCCCGAGCTGGCCCTTGCCACCGTCGATCACCAGCAGATCGGGGTGCGCCCAGGCGGGATCCTCCTCGCCGCCGACGCGCTTGAACCGGCGCGTGAGGACCTCGTACATGGCGGCGAAGTCGTTATTGTCGACGGAGCGGACCTTGAACTTGCGATACAGCGCGCGCGCGGGGACTCCGTCGATGAACGTCACCATCGCAGCGACCGTGTCGGTCCCCTGGATGTGCGCGATATCGAAGCACTCGATTCGTCGGGGTGGCCGCCGGAGCTCGAGGTGCTTCGCGACCTTGGCGAGCAGTGCATCCGCGTCGGCGTCCTTGCTGCGCCGCGAGGTCGCCGATGCGGCCGCGTTGCGATCGGCGAGCTCGACCAGGCGGGCGCGGACCCCGCGCCGCGGCTCGACGATCTTGACCTTCTTGCCACGCGCGGTACCGAGCCACTCGGCGACGACCTCGGCATCATCGAGCTCGACGCCCACCACGACCTCGTCGGGAACGAACGTGCCGGTTGCGTAGTACTGCTGCAAGTGCTCGCCGATCACCGCAGCGTCGGGCAGCTCCTGATCCTTCTGCTGGAATGCACGCCGGCCGACGAGCTTGCCCGCGCGCACGAACAGGACGACCACCTCGACGCAATCGGCCTCGCGGTAGATGCCCCAGACATCCTGATCGACGAAGTCGTCCTGCACGATGTGCTGCTTGGCGAGCGTGCGCTCGACCGCTCCGATCGAGTCGCGCAGCACCGCGGCGACCTCGAAGTCCTCACGATCGGCGCGGACCGTCATGCGTGTGCGCAGGCGCGTCAGCAGCTCGGCGTTCTTGCCGCTGAGGAACATCTTCACGTCGTCGACTTGCTCCGCATACGACGCTGGTGTGACGTCGACGGCGCACGGACCCGAGCAGCGCTTGATCTGGTACTGGAGACAGGGCCGGCCGCGGGTCTCGAGCACGTGATCGGTACAGGTGCGCAGCTGGAAGTGCCGGTTCAGCGTGCGCAGAGTCTCGCGCGCGGACGTCGCCGAATGGTACGGCCCGAAGTAGTTCGCAGCGTCGTCGCGGATGTTGCGCACCACCTCGACGCGAGGGAACTGCTCGCGCTTGGTGCCCTCCGCCCTGGAGTCGACGAGCCGGAGCACCAGATACTGCTTGTCGTCACGCAGCTTGACGTTGAACTTCGGCTGGTGCTTCTTGATCAGGTGATTCTCGAGGAGCAGCGCCTCCTTCGAGGAGGTGACAACGATCGTCTCGACGTCGGTCACCGCACGTCCGAGAAAGCCCGCAGCTACGAAGAACCGCGCATCTCCGCCCTCGCGGAAGTACTGCCGCACACGGGTGCGGAGGTTCTTGGCCTTGCCGACATAGACCACCCCGCCCCGGGCATCCTTGAACAGGTAGACGCCGGGCTCGGTCGGAATGCGGTCGAGGACCTCCGCGGCGAGCGCCATGACCCGGCGACCTTAGCAGCCGGAGACCGATGGTGCCGCGTACCCCGTGGTAGCGTTCCTTCTCCACGGAGAGGGACAGGATGAGCTTTCTACGCAAGATGTTCAGCGGACGGGTCAGCGCCGACGATTCTCGGCGATTCGTGGTCGAAGCCATGCTCGGCGCGATGGGTGCCGACGGCGAGGTCACCGACGAAGAGATGGCGGTGTTCGAGGGCAGCCTCGCCGAGCACCCGTTGTTCGGCGAGCTCTCCGGTGAGGAGCGCGGTCGCCTGACCGATATGGCGGCCGACTCCATCCGCGAGGCGGGCGGCGGCAAGGCCCGACTCCCGGCGATCGCGGCGGGGCTCCCCTCGCGTAGCCACCGGCTCGCGGCGTACGCGATGGCGTGCGAGATCTGCGTCGCCGATCGCGAGCTTGCCGAGACCGAGATCGACTATCTCGATGGCCTGCAGACTGCGCTCGCGCTCGAAGAGGGCGAGGCCAAGGAAGTCTTCGAGTCTGCGCGCAAGCATACGGGCTTGCTGACCCTCGACGAGAAGTCCGAGAAGGTTCGCGAGCTGATGCCGAGCTTCGTGCGCCTGATGGCCCTGATGGCCGCCGCCGACGGCGAAGTTCATCACGAGGAGCGGCTCGGGATGCGGGCGGTTCTTCGCAACATTCCCGACATGCAGGTCCTGACGCCCGAGGAGCTCGACGAGGCGATCGACGTTGCCCTCGAGCGGATCAAGGACAGCGACAGCAAGGTCGAGCTCGCGCAGATCGCGACCGACATCATCAAGCCGTCCGACCGGTACTGGGTGACGGTCTACGTGATGATCATCGCGCTCGCCGACGGCACGCAGGACTGGCGGGAGGTCGAGTTCCTCGAGAGCATGAAGGGAACGTTCGGACTCGCCGACAGTCACATGGACTCCGCCATGAAGACCGCGGCGCAGTTCCCGGCGGTCCCGCTGGGCGGCCAGGCGCCGTCCTGACGCGGTTGAATACGACACTCCGGTAGACGTCGATCCAGGCACGCTCAAAGCGAGGAACCATGCTCAAGCATCTCGGCGTCTGCGCCTTCGCGCTCGTGGTAGCTCAGGGTCAGGCGGTCGCCGGTAACGGCGCGAACCTCCTGAAGCACGTCCCCGAGACC
>JACCQV010000017.1 GCA_013813945.1 Deltaproteobacteria bacterium
TGTCTCGGGCGCGCACCCGCCGGCGTCGATTTCGATTCGATGGATGGCCAGCCGACCTATCTGTTCTTCGTGCTGGTCGCTCCGGAGTCATCGACGGGAGCGCATCTCAAGGCGCTCGCGCGGATCAGCCGGGTGTTCAAGGATCCCGAGTTCCGTCGCCGGCTGCTCGACGCGCCCGATGCCGAGGCGATGTACACCGTGGTAGCCGACGAGGACGCCAAGTACTGAATGTCGAGCGGGGGGACTGTGCTCACGGTGGGTGAGCTGCTCGAGCGAGCCGAGCTCGAAGTCACGGCCGTCGGCGGAATCGCGGGGCTGTCGCGGACGATCAATGTTCCGCGGATCCAGAAGCCCGGGCTCGCGCTCACGGGCTGGCCCGAGCAGCTGCACCCGGGGCGCGTGCTCGTGCTCGGCGGAACCGAGATCGACTACCTCGTGGATCACGCGCCGGCGCGCAGTGTCGGAATCGAGACGCTGATGGCCAGCGATCCGGCCTGCGTCGTCGTGTGTCGCGGCAACCAGCCTCCGGTCGAGCTGAAGATGATCGGAGATACGCGGGGCGTCCCGGTGATCGTCTCGGCGCTCGCAACCGCGGACTTCATCGCGCTCGTCACCTCGTGGATGGCGGATCGCCTCGCACCCTCCGCGGAGCTGCACGGCGTCCTGATGGACGTCAACGGCATCGGGGTCCTGCTGCTCGGCAAGAGCGGCATCGGCAAGAGCGAGACCGCACTCGATCTCGTGGTGCGCGGCCACCGGCTCGTCGCCGACGACGTGGTCAAGATCCGGGTCAAGAGCGGTCAGCTGATCGGGCGTGGTGCCGGGATCCTCGGCCACCACATGGAGATTCGCGGCCTCGGCATCATCAACATCGAGGACCTGTTCGGGATCGCCGCGGTACGCGACGCCAAGAAGATCGAGCTCGTCGTCGAGCTCCACGAATGGATCGAGATCGGCGAGGAGTACGATCGCCTCGGGTTCGACGACCACCACGAGCGGATCCTCGAGATCGCGGTCCCCAAGATCCGGCTGCCGGTCCGGCCCGGGCGCAACCTCGCGACGCTGACCGAGGTCGCTGCACGCAACCAGCTGCTCAAGCTCCAGGGCACGCACTCGGCGCGCGCGTTCCGCGATCAGCTCCACCGCGCAATGGCGGCGGAGTCCGCAACCACCTCCGGCATGGACACGGTGGAGTAGCGGATGCAGATCGTGATCGTCACCGGGCTGTCAGGCGCCGGCAAGAGCACGGCGCTCCGCGCACTCGAGGACATCGAGTTCACGTGCGTCGACAACATCCCCGTGCCGTTGATCGGACAGCTCGTCGATCATCTCGCCCACGAGGGCGATCGCGACAAGCTCGCCCTTGCGATCGACTCGCGTCAGCGCCGCAATCTGGGCGCGTGGCACGGCCAGCTCGCGAAGCTGCGCGGCGCTGGACACCGCCTCGAGGTGATGTTCCTCGACGCCAGCGACGAGGTGCTGCTGCGTCGGTTCTCGGAGACGCGGCGGCGCCATCCGCTGTCCGGTGACGACCTCGTCGACGGCGTACGGCGCGATCGCGAGCTGATGGGCGACATGCGGTCCGGCGCTGCGATCGTCGACACGTCGAACCTCAACATGCACCAGCTCAAGTCGATCATCCAGGACCGCTACGGCGGGACCGGGAAGCTCGCCGTCACGCTGGTCTCGTTCGGGTTCAAGCACGGGCTGCCGATCGAGTTCAACCTCGTGTTCGACGTCCGGTTCCTCGCGAACCCGTACTTCGAGCCCTCGCTCACGCACCTCGACGGTCGCGATCCGGAGGTCGCCAAGTTCGTGCTCGGGCCCGACGGGCTCGAGATCACGCGTCATGTCGAAGGCCTGCTGCGCTTCACGCTTCCCCAGTTCCAGCAGGAGGGGAAGCTCTATGTCACGATCTGCGTCGGTTGCACCGGGGGACGTCATCGTTCGGTGACGATCGTCGAGGAGCTGCGGCGGCGGCTCGGCGGCGAATGGGACATCCTGGTCCGCCATCGCGACGTTGAACGGGGGCTGTGATGGGGGCAGAGGATAGAGCAGAGAAGCAGGTGCTGGTCACCAACGAGCGCGGGCTACACGCACGTGCGGCGACGCAGCTCGTCCAGATGGCGGCGAAGTACCCATGTGAGGTCACGCTGGCCAAGGACGGCAACGAGGTCAACGGCAAGAGCATCATGGGCGTCCTCATGCTCGTCGCGAGCAAGGGCACCATGCTCACGGTCGCTGCGAAGGGAGACCGCGCAGCCGAGGCGGTCACCGCGATCGTCGCGCTCATCGACGACAAGTTCGGCGAGGGGAAGTAGTGGCCCCATGAGCGAACAACGTCCGGAGGTCCGCAAGCAGGGCCTCGGCGTGTCCGCCGGGATCGCGTTCGGCCGTGCCTTCCTGATCGGGCGCGACACTCTTCATGCGCCGCGCCACCACATCGAGACCGACGACGTCGATACCGAGGTCGCACGGCTCTAAAAGGCGATCGCCGCCTCCGACAAGCAGCTCGCGAAGATCAAGGAGAAGCTCGCCTCGGAGAACGAGAGCGACTACCACATCATCACCGCGCACCAGATGATGCTCCACGACGAGCACCTCGTCGGTGCCGCGGTCGGGTACATCCGCGAGGAGCTGATCAACGCCGAGTGGGGGCTGCGTCGCGCGGTCGATGACATCGCCGGCGTGTTCGATCAGATCGAGGACGAATACCTGCGCGAACGGCGCAGTGACGTCGAGTTCGTGTTCGAGCGCGTGCTGCGCAACCTGCTCGGCCGTGACACCGGACCGCTGCAGCCGCCACCGGATGCGATCGTCGTCGCCTACGACCTGTCACCCGCCGACACCGCCCAGCTGCACAAGGCAGCGGTCTCGGGTCTGATCACCGATGCGGGCGGCAAGACATCGCACACCGCGATCATCGCGCGCGCGCACGAGATTCCTGCGGTCGTCGGCCTCGAGAACATCACCGAGCTCGTCGAGACCGACGACCTCGTGCTGATCGATGGCGCCGCCGGCATCGTCATCGTCAATCCCACCGCGGCGACGGTCTCGGAGTTCCGCGACGAGCAGCGTCGCCAGGTCGCCGCGGGTGCCGTGCTGCACGCGATGCGCGATCTCCCGGCTCGCACGCGCGACGACGTCGAGATCCAGCTCTTCGCGAACATCGACGGTCCGGACGAGCTCGACGATGCGCTCGACTACGGTGCGATGGGCGTTGGCCTGTTCCGCACCGAGTATCTGTTCATGGGGCACACGTTGCTCCCCGACGAGGAGACCCACTTCCGGACGGCGGTCGAGGTGCTCGAACGCCTCGGCGGTCTGCCCGCGACGATCCGCACGTTCGATCTGGGCGCCGACAAGCTCGCCCCGTTCCTCGAGGCGGCAGACCTCCAGGAGGCCAATCCAGCGCTCGGCTTGCGCTCGATCCGGCTCTGCCTGTCCGAGCTCGGGCGCGGCCTGTTCAAGACGCAGCTGCGCGGCCTCTTGCGGGCGTCTGCACACGGCCCACTGAAGATCATGTTCCCGATGATCTCGGGCATCGCCGAGCTGCGCGCCGCGAAGCTCGTCGTCGACGAGGTCAAGATCGAGCTGGCCGCGGACAGCATCAAGTTCGACGAGAAGGTGAAGCTCGGCATCATGATCGAGATGCCCTCGGCTGCACTGACGGCGGATCTGCTCGCCCAGGAGTGTGACTTCTTCTCGATCGGGACGAACGACCTGATCCAGTACACGATGGCCGTCGATCGCGTGAACGAGTACGTCTCGTATCTGTACGAGCCGCTTCACCCCTCGCTGATGCGGCTGATCGGAGACGTCGCGCGGGCCGGCAAGGAAGCGGGCATTCCCGTGACGCTGTGTGGCGAGATGGCGGGCGATCCGACGGTCGCGCCGGTGCTGTTGGGGCTCGGCATCCGCGAGCTGTCGATGAGCGCGGTGTCCGTTCCCGAGGTCAAGGCGGCGATTCGCTCGATGGCGGTCGGCGAGACCGAGAGCCTGATGCTGCGGATCAAGAAGCTCCCGACGGCCGCCGAGGTCCGCGCGATGGTCAGCGAATATGTCTTCGGGCTGACGGGACAGCGCAAGGGGCGGGCTTGAACCCACGCCCGCCGGGGGCGGACCGTCGCCGCGCGGTGAATCCCCGCCTCAGGACGCGGCGGGGATTCGATCGGTTCGGCTCGGGTCACCTCGTGGCGATTGCGCTCGGGCTGGCGGCTGCAACAGAGACCGCTCACGCCGGCGATCCACTGCGCGTTCATCACACGATCGAGACCGATCACTTCGTCATCCACTACTACGATCCGCTCGCCGAGACCGCTCGCCGGATCGCCGTGGTCGCGGAGGCCGCACACCGCACCCTGGTGCCCGCACTCGACCACGTGCCAGACGGCAAGACGATCATCACCGTCGTCGATGACACCGACAGCGCGAACGGCTTTGCCGGCGTGCTGCCGCGCAATGCGATCCAGCTCTACGCGACGGCACCGACGAGCTTCACCGAGCTCGATGATCACGATGACTGGCTCTACGGGCTGACCGCTCACGAGTACACCCACATCCTCCACCTCGACACGATGTCGGGGCTGCCGACCTTCTACAACCGGATCTTCGGCAAGACGTGGGCACCGAACCAGGTGATGCCGCGCTGGGTGATCGAAGGCATCGCGGTCTACGAGGAGTCCAAGCGCTCGGCCGGCGGTCGCAACCGCGGGTCCCGGTTCGAGCAGGTGATCCGGATCGCGCGCCACGAGGACAAGGATCTGCGCCTCGACCAGATCAGCGGTGCGCCGCGCCAGTTTCCGCGCGGCAACGCGGCGTACATCTATGGGTCGCACTTCTTGCGCTACGTGTTCGATCGGTTCGGCGACGACACGCTGCGCGAGATGAGCCACACGTCGGGCGGTTACGCGCCCCCGTTCGCGATCAATCGCCAGATCGCGAAGGTCGTCGGGACTCCGTTCACGGAGCTCTACGACGACTGGAAGCTCTACCTCCGCGACCGCTACGGCATGCAGGAGATGGCCGCCGAGCGCCGCGGCCTGATCACCGGTCGCAAGCTCACCGATACCGGAGAGACCAACTTCCTCGCGCACTACACCGCGGACGGCAAGGAGCTGGTCTGGCTGCAATATGACGGACATCGCGACATCCACCTCCGCGCGATGCCGGTCGGCGCCGATGCGAGGAGCGCGCGCGACATCCGCGAGCCCGACGGTCTCGGTCCCTACGACCTGCTCCCCGATGGCTCGGTGATCTTCGAGCAGGGCAGGCAGTTCCGCCGCGAATACTCGTTCCAGGATCTGTTTCGCTGGGACGCGAAGACGAACCAGACGATTCGCCTCACCACGGGCAGGCGCGCGCGCGATCCGGCCGTCTCGCAGGACGGCCGGCGCATCGCGTACTCGAAGAACGAACAGTCCGAGAGCGTGCTCGAGGTGATGGATGCGGTCCCGGACGCGCCGGGCAAGGTCCTGTGGCGAGGCCAGCGCTACGACCAGGCCTTTCAGCCCGCGTGGAGCCCCGACGGCACGCGGATCGCGTTCTCCGCGTGGCGGCACCGCGGCTTCCGCGACATCCTCATCGTCGACGTCGCGACCGGCGTCGTCGATGCGGTCACCGCGGACCGCGCGATCGACATGTCGCCACGCTGGTCCGCCGATGGCCGCTGGATCTACTTCGATAGCGACCGCACCGGGATCTCGAACATCTACGCCTTCGACACCACGGATCGGGCGCTCTGGCAGGTCACGAACGTCCTCGGCGGAGCATTCCACGCGGAGCCATCGCCAGACGGCAAGCGGCTCGCGTTCGAGGCCGCGGTGCCTCGTGGTGGATACGACCTCTACGAGGTCGAGCTCGATCCGTCCGCGTGGTTGCCCGCGCGCGACTATGTCGACGACCGTCCCGATCCGCGCGTCATCAAGGACGACGAGGCACAGATCTCTGCGTCGCGGCCCTATCGTCCTCTCGAGACGCTCGCACCCCAGGTGTGGACCGGCACGCTCGAGATGGGTGACGCGCCGAGTGCAACGATCCAGACGGCGGGCTCGGACTCGTTCGGGCTGCACGCGTACGCGCTGAACATCGGCTCGAACCTCGATAACGGCGACACGAACATCGGTGCGTCCTACGGCTACGGTGGCTTCCGCCACACGCTGCGACTCGCGGCGGCTCGTACGATCGTCAATCGCGGCGGCTACCGGCTCGACGGTGCCCCCAAGACGTTCCGGGAGGAGGACTGGAGCGCGACCCTGTCCTCGAGCATCCCGTTCGAGTCGCGGCCGCGGGCGAGCTGGAGCTTGTCGTTCGACTACGACATCGACTGGTTCCGGCTCGTCGGCGAGCCAATGGCCACGCTCGATCCGAATCAGCGCGTCCCCGTGGTGCCGCCGACCGACTACGTGCAGTCCGGAATCGGCTCGCGCCTGAGCTTCTCGACCGTGCGCAACACGATCTACGGCGTCGGTGCGCAGAGCGGGTTCGATGCGGCGCTCGCGCTGCGGTTCGATCACCCCGCGCTGGGGGCCACGTATCGCAACGTGACGGTGAGCTACTCGACGAACCTCTACCGCCGGCTGTGGGGCAAGACGCCGACGTTGGCCGCCCGGCTCGGTGGATCGCTGCGCGCCGGCGATCTCGTTCGCACCGGCTCGTTCGGGCTCGGCGGCGTCCCGCCGCAGGACGTCGTGATGTCGATCGTCAACAGCCAGCGTGCCGGGGTCACGGGCTATCTGCGCGGGTATCCGGTGCGCACTGTCGTCGGCAACCAGTTCCACCTGCTCAACCTC
The DNA here is from genome assembly GCA_013813945.1 of Deltaproteobacteria bacterium. Classification (GTDB taxonomy): domain Bacteria; phylum Myxococcota_A; class Polyangia; order Haliangiales; family Haliangiaceae; genus JABFXX01. Next base: position 6,792 of record JACCQV010000017.1, read on the forward strand.
GAGTACCGGCAGGAGCTGTTCTCGATCGAGCGCGGGCTCGCCTCGCTGCCCGTCTACTTCCGTCGCGTTCACCTCGGGCTGCTCTCGGATATCGGGACGGCGTTCGACACGACCTTCGACTTCGATCGGCACTTTCGCGCGTCGGTTGGTGGAGCCCTCCGGGTCGATGCGTTCTTTGGTTACTTCGTGCCGGGCACGTTCGAGATCGGCTACGCGCGCGGACTCACCGCCGGCGGCATCGGAACCACCTGGTTCCTGCTCACGGGGACACTATGAGTAGCGGCAAGCACGAGGTGGCGGGTGAGGTCGCGATCGAGATCACCCGCGAGCTGGCGGATCCGGTCCGCGCGCTGCGTGATCGGCTCGGCCTCGTGGTCGATCAGCTCGAGCGTCACGTCGCGACCTCGACCGGACCCACCCCATACTCGTGGCGCTCGCTGCAGACTCTTCGTCAGGATCTCGCGGCCGCGTACCTCGAGGTCACGACGCTGGCTCGCCGCCTCGACGAGCTCGACCGCGCGCTGGACGACGATCCTCCAGGCTGGTTCGATCTAGCGACCGCTGTCGACCTCGGCCTCCGGCTCGCGAATCATCACCTCGGCGCGGGCATCGAGCTGTTGATCGATCTCGCGAGTGTACCGGCGGTTCGCGGAACGCCCGGGATCCTGTCGCTGCTGGTCGCGCAGCTGGTGTCCGCGTGCGCGCGATCCGCGCGCGAGCTACCGGGTAGTGCGCTCAGCGTCCGCGTGATCAGCGATGGCCCGTGGGCCGCGGTCTTGATCGTCGACAACGGAGCGGGCAGCCAGCGCGCCCTCGATCTCGGCGACCTCGCACGTGAGGTCCTCGAGCCGTGGGGCGCGACGATCGAGGCGGCGTCCGAAGCGGGGCAGGGCTGCGCGTTCGAGCTGCGCCTGATGACCTCGGCGTAGACCACCGCGTCGACCTTGCGGGCTCTTGTTACACGCCGGAGACAGCGGGTGCAGACCCCACGCCGGCGGCTCGGGACCAGACCTCGGAGTCGCCGGCGACGTCGACCTCAACAAGTTCAACGGGTCGGTCGCCGCGCTCGACGCCTTCGCGGCGTAGTGACGCTCAGCGGCCGGCCGTATGGCCGGACCACGACTCGTACTCGGCGATTCGCTTCGACAGCACCGTGACGTCCTCGCCCGAGCGAGCGCGACTCTCGGCCGCCACGACGAGCAGACCCATCGCAGCCTGCAGCAGGCGGCCACCGGTCAGCGGCAGGTTGGCACCACGCAGCGCGTACTCGCGAACTTCCGTGATCCGGAACGAGATGGTTCCAACCTGCAGGTAATCGCCGTGGAGGAACACCACGTCGCTGCCGACGAGCAGCGCGTTCTCGAGCTCGCGCTTCGCGGAGGCCTCGCCCTTGCCCTCAGCCTGGGCACGCATCCGGCGCTTCGCATCCTCGTAGACCTCGGGTCGCGTGATCGGTGCGTCGCGAGTGTATGGCGCGAGCTGATCGGCAATTCCTTTGGCCGCTTCGGGGCCGTCGGCAACGTGCAGCGCGACCTCGAGATCGCCGAGAGCGAGCAGCAGATCGCGGCTGCGCTGGCGGCGGCGCGCCTCGCTGAACCGCTCGTGCGCGAGGTACGCGAGCCCGGCGCAGGCGAACACGCCGCCGGGAACGAGCGACAGCGCCGCAGCGGCGACACCCGCGGTCGCGACGCCGGACCACACGAGCGGGGCCGTGGGTGAGCGGCCGATCAGCTCGACGCGGTCGAGCAGCCGGGCATCGAGACGGATGATCGGGTTTCCCGGCGGCGCGATCACGAGCCACGCGCCGTCGACACCAATTCCACTCCGCGGAAGGAGGCGGCTGCGATCGAGCTGCGTGGGTGCGGCGGCTTCCATGTTCAACCGAGGTCGACGACGCCGGCTTCTGCGAGCCGCGCGAAGGCGAGCAGGGCCTCGGCTTCCCGCACCGAGGCGGAGCGAATCAACGACAGCAGATCCCAGCGCCCGTCGACCCGGTTCGCGAGCTCGAGCTCCGCTGCGCTGAGCTGGAGGTCGTCGGCGCCGAGGTCGACATTCTTGATC
>JACCQV010000032.1 GCA_013813945.1 Deltaproteobacteria bacterium
GATCGGCCAGCTCGGCATGGCCTCTCGGAAGCTCGGCGATCAGGTCCATCACGACGGCGAGAAACTCGATCGAGCGCTGATAGACACGCAGCTTCTGGAACCTCAACACGACCGAGCTATCGGTTGCCTCGTTCACGGGTTGCGTGGGTCCACGTCAATGTCCAAGGTTGCGTTGATGTTCAGGTTCACGTCAACGCGACGATAACTGAGCGGCATTGACCCTAGTCGCGCTTCGCGCTGCGAAGGCGAGCAAAGAATTCTCGCGCGATCGGAGTCTGCGGATCATCGACGACCTGCGACGGCGGACCGTCCTCCGCGATCGTTCCCTTGTCGATGACCCAGACGCGCGACGCGATGTCATGGGCGAACTGCATCTCGTGCGTCACGACGAGCATGGTCATGCCGCCCTTCGCGAGGTCGCGGATCACCTCCATCACGTCATCGCGCATCTCGGGATCGAGAGCGCTGGTCGGCTCGTCGAACAGCAGCACGTCGGGCTCCTGTGCGAGGGCTCGTGCGATCGCGACCCGTTGCTGCTGCCCGCCCGAGAGCTCGTGCGGAAACGAGCTCGCGCGGTCGCGGAGGCCGACCTTCGTCAGCAGCTCGAGCGCCAGGGCCTCTGCCTTGGCGGTCTCCACTCGCTTCACGATCCGCGGTGCGAGGGTGATGTTGTCGATCGCTGACAGGTGCGGGAACAGGTTGAACTGCTGGAACACCATGCCGACGCGCGATCGCATCTGGCGCAGCGTCTTCGCGTCCCCGCCGGCCATCCCCGGCCGCAGCTCGAAGCCGGCGATCTTCACCGAGCCCGAATCGAAGCTCTCGAGGTAGTTGAGGCAGCGCAGCAGGGTCGACTTGCCGCCGCCCGAGGGCCCGACGATCGCGATCGTCTCGCCCTTGCGGACCTCCGCGCTCACGTTCTCGAGCACGCTGCGATCGCCGTGACGTTTACAGAGTGTGCGGACGCTGATCACGAGCCAGCCTCCTCTCGAGCAGCCGCGCGAGCTCCGACAGCGGAACGCTCAGCACGAGGTACAGGGCCGCGCACGCGAGGCCCGGCACGAGCCAGCCGCGCAGATCCACAGCGGCGATCGTCATCCGCTTCGTCAGCTCGATCACCGTGATCACGCTGACGAGCGACGAGTCTTTGAGCAGCGACACGAAGTCGTTCGTCATCGGCGGCAGCGCGATCCGCAGCGCCTGCGGGATCATCACGTGCCACAGCGTCTGCAGCGGACTCATCCCGAGTGCGCGCGCCGCCTCGCCCTGCCCGCGGGGAAGTGCGAGCAGCGCACCGCGATAGACCTCGGCCTCGTACGCCGCGTAGTTGAGCCCGAGCCCGAGGATCGCCGCCTGCATCGGACCGAGGTTCACGTACGACGCGAGCCCGTAGTAGAGGACGAACAGCTGGAGCAGCACCGGCGTGCCGCGGAACACCTCGATGTACAGCCGCGCGAGCGCACGCACCGGAAGTCCGCCGTACACCCGTGCGATCGCGAGCAGCATGCCGAGCGGCACGGCGAGCAGGAACGCGATGACGCTGAGCTGCAGCGTCACCCACGCAGCGGCCAGGAACTGCATGAACATGTCGCCGTCGAAGCTCTGCTCCGGGCGATTGACGCCCGGGCCTGCCTCCGCAACCGTCTGCCGGTCGTCCCACAGCTTCGCCTTGCGCAGGATCTGCTCGAGCTCGCCATCCTTGCGCATCGCCGCGAGGGCACCGTCGATCGCAGCCTTCAGATCGGCATCGCCCTTGCGGATCCCGATGACGTACGAGCCTCGCGCGACGTCGTAGGGAACGCAGTACAGCGTCTTCTGCGTGCAGCCGTAGCGATCCGCGATGATGTTGTCGAGAAGCACGGCATCCGTGCGCCCGAGCTCGAGGTCACGATACGGCTCCTCGTTGCCCTCGTAGACCTTGGCCTCGATGCCGTTGATCATCAGGAGGATGTCATGCGCGAACGTCTGGTTCAGCGTGCCGACACGCTTGCCCGCGAGCTCGAAGATCGAGCGCGAGGAGTCACCGGCCCTGACTGTCAGCGTCTCCGCGTACACGAAGTACGGATCCGACAGCAGGATCCGCTCACGTCTCTCCGCGGTGGCCTCGAGTCCGTTCATCACGACGTCGAAGTCGCCACGCTCGAGTGACGGCACGAGGTTCGACCACGTGTACTGAACCATCCGCGCCTTGACGCCGAGCCGGCGCGCGATGGCGTTCATGATGTCGACCTCGAACCCGATCAGCTCGCTCCGGTTGTCCGGATTCTCGTAGACGAACGGCTCGCCACCCTGGATGTCCGCTCCCCACGTGATCTCGCCGCGTTGCTTGATCCCGGTGAGCGTCTGGCCCTTGGGATCGGCGCTGGGACCACAGCCAATCCCAGCGGCGATCACCGTCGCGATCACCAGCGCGAGCCCACGCGTCACGAGGCCAGGCTACCATTGGTCATGGACCTTGGACGCATGCTCGCCAAGTGCGTTCGCGAACAGTGGTCGATCGACGACCTCGACTGGTCCGTCGGCCCGCCCTGTCTTCCGCGCGAGAAGGAGGAGGCGGTCGTCCAGGCGTTCCTCGATATGTCCGGCGTCGAGCTCCTCGCCGGCGCTCTGTTCGACGTCCAGCGAGCCAAGACCACCGACCCCACGCTCCACAAGATCTTCTCGACGTTCGTGGTCGACGAGAAGCGCCATTCTGCGGTCGCTCTCCGCCTCGCCAGGCACTACGACGTCCACCACTACCGCGAGTACGTCGAGAGCCCGACGCTCACTGCGTTCCGCCCGCACTTCCTGAAGCTCGTGCGAGAGACGTCTCCGGAGATCGCAAACGCGTACATCACCTCGGGCGAGCTGATCCTCGATGTCGCCCTGCTCCGCTCTCTCGACGACTACGTCGCAGATGACATGAGCCACCGCGCGATGCACCTCATCAACCGCGACGAGTCGCGCCACATCGCCATCGACTTTCACATGACCGAGCACTACGCATCAGACGCGTACCTCGACGAGATCCGGATGCGCCCGCGCCCGTCGATCCGCGAGATGGTGCGGATGACTCGCGTGGTTGCCACGATGATGTGGCACGCCAAACCGTTTCTCCAGGACGTCTTCCTCAAGCCGATGGATCGCACCGACCCCACCGGCCGCCGGGTCCAGGAAGCATTCAAGCGGATCCAGCTTCTGCTTCGCAAGCCCACCGTGGCGCGCTCGCCGTTCTCGAAGATGATGATCAAGTTGCAGGAGGCCTACAACCACCCGTTCATCGGCAAGGTGCTCGGCCGCTTCATCCTCCGCGCGCTCGGCGCCGACCCGCGCGCCGCACGGATCCTGTTCACGCAGGAAGAGCTCGCGCGCGCCCAGCAGATGTCGTTCGAGGAGCTCGCCGAGGATGCTCTGGCGGCGAAGCTCAGCTGACCCCGATGTCCGACGACGCACAGAGAGCTCGCGAGGAGCTAGCCGCCGAGGCCGCCCGACTGGCCGCTAAGCGCCGCGCCGAGAACGACGCCCAGAAGGACGCCGCGTCGCGCTTCGTCGCTGACCGCGAGCAGCTCACCCGGATCGAGCATCCTGGCCGTCTGCGCGCTGCCCTGTTCCGCGGTCTGTTCCTGATCCTCGGCGTCTCGTTGATGGCCCTCGGCCCGTTCCTGCTGTTCGTCGGCGCGCAGCCCGGCGAGGACTCGAACGAGCCGGGCGTCCTCACGGCCAACGAGCAGATCTTCGCGCTCGGTGTCGGCTCGCTCGGCATCCCTCTCGTCATGCTCCGGGTCACCGCGATCGCTCGGTCACGACGCTGGCGCGCGAAGCTTCCGTTCGAGACCAAGGGCTTCGAGGAGACCTTCGGCCTCGCCGAGTACATCTCGATCGTGTCGGTGACGGTCGTTCCCCGCGATATCGCGATCGAGCGGGGCGTGCTCGCCGAGCTCCTGACGGCGCGGCTGCCCGAGAGCGAGATCGTGCAGAAAGGCGACGTCTTCGAGATCCGCTCGCCGCGCCTCGAGACCGAGCAGGCCAACTGGCGGCCGGTGAACTGGTACTACAAGCTCGTGCGCAGCGTGCTGCTCGACGTCAACCGCGGCTATCCGATCAAGACGGTGTTCGTGGCCGCCCACAAAACGACCGAGTTTTACGTCCCGAGCGGCGACTGACGATCGTCTACGCGCGCCGCTGCTTCGCGCGCACGACCTTCTCGAGGTGCTCGCTCGCGGTCACGGAGAGACCGAAGCTCGGCAGCTCGTCGCGCAGCCGCGCCATCAACCCGCGGCCGGCGACGTACCCATTGAGCCGCGCGGCGACGGTCGAGTCGGTCAGCTCGCGCGGTCGATACGACGCGAGCTCGCGCATGAGCACGGCGTCATGCCGCAGATAGTATTTCTGATGATAATCCTCGGCCAGGTAGAACCGCGCTCCGACGATCACGGGCGTCCGCACCTCGATGTTGCGCAGCGCAGCGATCCGATCGCGCGCCTGGTTCGCGCGACTCTCTTGCTCGGGCGACTCGCAGAACACGGCCGCCATGTACTGGCGACTCCAGCTCTCCCGCTCCGGCTGATGCGCCGTCCAGAACGCGTCGAGGAGCTCGTCGTACGTCAGCTTCGTGGGATCGAAGTCGAGCTGGAACGCCTCGGTGTGATCGCCGAGCTCGTGATACGTTGGGGCGACGCTGGTGCCGCCCGCATAGCCAACGCGGGTGCGCACGATGCCGGGGTGACACCCGAACCGGGCGTCAGGGGTCCAGAATCAACCCAGTGCAAAGGTCGCGGTCTCGAGCGAGGCCGGAGGATCGACGTCGAGCGGTAGCGCCATGCGCATACCGTAGCGCGCGTCAGTGGCCGTGGCCGCTGTGATCGCCGTGGCCGTGGCCGCCGTGATCGCCACCGGGGGCCTGCTCCGTGGGGCGTTCGACCCCCTCGGCAGCGACCATCGGATAGCCCTTGCGATGCCAGTCGTTGACACCTTCGTCGAGCACGTACGGCTTCTTGTGGCCGAGCTTTTTCAGCTCGTCGACGACAATGCCGCTGAGGTGATGCGGGCACGCGCAGTACGCGACGACGGCGACGTCCTTGGGAATGTCCTTGAGCCGCGCGACGTCGTGATACGGAATCGAGACGGCACCCCTGATGTGCGCGCGCATCCAGTCTGACGGCGGCCGCGCATCGACGATGATCATCTTGGCGCCGGCCTTGTAGGCCTTGTGAACCTCGTCGACGCTGACGAACCGGTTCTCGCGCAGCTTCCACGTGGGCTCCTTGCCCTTGGGATTGATGACGAGCGGCTCCTTGCCAGTCGGCGCGGGCAACATCCCCGCTTGCTTGGCACCGGTGCCGAGCGTGCGGACGTATGCGACGAGATCGTTGATCTCGGCATCGCTCATGGCAGCGCCGAACGCTGCCATCTTGGTGCCCGGGCGACCGTTGACGATCGCGTGCTTGATGAATGGGTCGGTCGCCTGCACCAGGAACATCGTGTTCGCGAGGTGGATCGAATCACGCCGGATGGTCGCGTCCCCATGGCAGCTACCGCAGCTCGCCTTGGCATAGAGGCCCTCGCCCTTGGCCGGATCGCCCTTGGGGACGGCCGGTAGCTCCTTCGCCTTGGGTCCCTGCTCGCGAAGGTACGTGACCAGGCGAGTGATCGCGGCATCATCGAGAGGACCACCGAGCTTGTTGCTGTAAGCAGCCATCGCAGTGCCCGGGCGGCCGGTCGCGATCGAGGCCTTCAGGAAGTCGTCCGTCGCGCTCTCGAGAAATGTCGGACTGATCATCGACGGCGCATTGTCGGCGACGTAGCCCTTGAGATCCTTGCCGTGGCACTGCGCGCACAGCGCCTGGTAGATCTGCGGCCCGGCCAGCGATGACGGATGCGCATCGACCACCGACGCGTCGCGCACGGGCGCGGGCGTCGAGGTCGGAGCCGACGATGAAACCGGCGGCGGCGTGCCGGGTGGCGGCGCCGCGTTGGTTTCACAGCCAGCGATCAGGAGAACGACGAGCCACGGACGCATCACGCCCGGGACTATGCCATCGCTACTCGCCGGAGGCTCGTCTGCCAGCCATCGCGGTGATCGCGAACGTTGCCGTCACCGGGGGCGATTCTTGGGGCCAGGACCGTTGTCGCCGGGGCGATTCTTGAGGCCAGGACCGTTGTCGCCGGGGCGATTCTTGAGGCCCGGCCCGTTGTCGTCGGGGCGATTCTTGGGGCCCGGCCCGGTGTCGTCGGGGCGATTCTTCGGGCCCGGCCCGTTGTCGACGGGGCGAATCTTGGGGCCCGGCCCATTGTCGACGGGCCGAACCTTGGGGCCCGGGTCGTCACGGTGATCGCGAACGTCGACGGGGCGCTCCTTGGGTCCCGGCCCATCACGGTGGTCGCGAACGCCGCCGTGGTTGTTGATGTGACCGTTGTGGTTGCCGTTGTCGTGGCGGATTGCACCGCCCGCGGACCAGCGACCCTCGACGTAGACGTGGCCGCGGCCCCGCCGCTCCCAGCGTCCGTCTTCCCAGCGAGAGCCGGCGCGCTCGCGCTCCCAGTAGCCGTCGCGCCATTCCCAGCGGCTGCCGCGACGATCCCAGCGACCCTGGATGAAGACAAAGCCGGGGCGCGTGTCGCGAACGTAGACGCGCGGCGGCGGCGGCTCCTCTTCGACCTCGACGACCGTCACGGCGGGACCACGGATGTGGCCCGAACCGCGAACGACGCAACCAACAGAGCCAGCGGCGAGGGCCGCGACGAGCGTAAAGCTACCGAGTTTCATGAGCTGCATGCATCCTCCTTAGGAGTGGTCGCTCGAGCAAACGTGAGACCAGAATACAGACCGCCGAATTCATTCGAAGGGTAAGCCCCATTTGGGGGCGTCGTGAAGTCTGCCATGTGGAGAACTCGCCACACCATGGGTACGCGATGTGGGTCACATCTCTACAGGTTCTGACCCGACTCGCGATCTGGGCTACGATACGGCCGTGCGGCTCGCAGGCTTGTTCGCGTTCAGCCTCCTCGCTATCGGCTGCACGCGGGACACCGCCGAGGAGGTGTGCCCCGACGTGGTGGCAGGTGACCTCGTGGTGACCGAGATCGGCGGTCCGCAGTCGAACAACGAGCTGCTGAACGAGTTCGTCGAGATCTACAACGCGAGTGGGGCGCCCGTGGACCTCCTCGGGATCAAGATCCGGTTTCGCCGGCGCGATGGCTCGAGCGAGGTCCAGGTCCTCGTCCGCCGGTCCCTGATCGCGGCCCCCGGCTCGTACACCGTGCTCGGCAAGGACGACGATCTCGAGCGCGAGAGCTACATCGATTACGGGTTCGTCAGCGACTTCTCCGAGACCTGGCTCGCCGCCGCGGCGGTCGACGTCGAGGCGTGCGGCACGCGCATCGATCGCGCCAGCTACGACTCGCTGCCGCGGATCGGAACCTACTCGCTCGGTTCGATGCCGCCGACGGAAGAGGCCAACGACCTCCCCGCGAACTGGTGCACCGACGTCCAGATCAACCTCGGCAGCTTCCCCGGAACTCCGCAAGAGGCCAACGCCGCATGTCCATGACTCGTCGTCCGCTGATCCTCGTCGTCGCGTCACTGCTCGCGATCGGTGCGTGCAGCCCCGTCGGTGGCGACCGGTACACGCGCAAGCAGGCGCAGAAGTCGCTACAGAAGCTCGAGGCACCTGGCCTCGTGATCGGCGAGTTCACGCTGACCCGGATCGTCGACGGAGACACCGTGCGCGTCGACGGGCTCGACAGCTCGCTCCGCCTTCTCGGGATGGATACCGAGGAGACGTTCAAGAGCGAGCAGGATCGCCGCGACGTCGAGACTGACTGGAACGCGTACGTCGCGGCCAAGCGCGGCAAGGGCAGGCCCGGCCGCCTCGCGACGCCGACCGGCGAGGTCGCCAAGGAGTGGGCGAAGACGTTCTTCGATGGCGCGGTCAACGTCCGGCTCGAGCGCGACCATCCGGCGGAGATCCGCGATCGGTTCAAGCGTTACCTCGCCTACTGCTTCGTGCAGAAGAAGGGCGTGTGGCTCAACTTCAACGTCGAGGCGGTCCGCGCTGGCATGTCGCCCTACTACACGAAGTACGGGTTCTCGCGCCGCTACCATGATGAGTTCCTCAAGGCGGAGGCAGAGGCCAAGGCAGCGAAGCGGGGGATCTGGGCCGACGGGATCATGAAGTATCCCGACTATCCGGAGCGCGAGGCGTGGTGGCGGCCCCGCGGTGAGTTCGTCGCGGAGTTCCGCACTGCCGGCGCTGGCAAGGACAACTACCTCGACAGCACCCACTGGGACGCGCTGCAGCAGCTCGAGAAGCTCGTCGGCAAGGAGGTCCACATCCTCGGTACCGTCGACGACGTGAAGATCAACGAGCGCGGTCCCGCGCGCGTGGCGCTCGGCAAGATCCCGCTCGTGTTCTTCGATCGCGACGTCCTGGGCACCTCGGGGATCATGCAGTGGAAGAGCGAGTTCGTCTGGGTGACGGGCGTCCCGACGATCTACGAGAACAAGAAGACGAAGCACAAGCAGGTCCAGATCGTGATCGATCGGGCCAGCCAGATCCGGCTGTCGACCGTTCCCGGCCTCACGGTGCCGACGGTCGCTCCAGGTGTCGGCCCGTGACTGTCCCCACACGCCGATCCCCACTCCCGTGCGACTCTAGGTGGACCATGCGTGGACTCGTCCTGCTCGCCGGCGCGACCTCCCTTCTCGGCGCTGCGTGCGGACCCGATCCGGTGACCGGTGACTGCAGCGACGAGCTACTCGCCGGTGACGTCGTGATCACCGAGGTGTTCGCTGACTCCAAAGCGCCTCCGGGCGGCAGCGGAACTGACGAGGGCAAGGAGTGGTTCGAGGTCTACAACGCCTCCGATCGTCCGATCGAGCTCGCGGGCATGACCATCGTGCACAGCCGCGTTGGCGGCACGCCGAAGTCGCACGTCATCAAGGATGTCACCGTCGGTCCGGGGCAGTTCTTCACGCTCGGGAACTCCGCCGACGACCTGCTGCCGGCGTACGTCGACTACGGCTACGGCGCCGACCTCGGCGATCTGTTCAACACCGACGGTGGACGGCTCGCGCTGTCGTGCGGCAAGAGCGAGATCGACGCCGCGACCTACGAGAACGTCAAGGAAGGCCGCTCGCGCCAGCTCACCGCGGCGCAGCCTCCGGACTACACGCTCAACGATGATCCGCTGAGCTGGTGCGAGGCGAACGGGAGCGAGTTCGACACCGGCAACTTCGGGACCCCCGGCTCCGACAACGACTGCACGCCGGTGGTCATCGGCCAGTGCACCGACAACGGTACCATGCGCGATGCAGTCCTCCCGGTGGTTGGAGATCTGATCATCACCGAGGTCATGCCGAACCCTGCCGCCGTCGCCGACGGTGAGGGCGAGTGGTTCGAGATTCTCGCGATCAACGGCTTCGACCTCAATGGCGTCGGCATCGATCGCGCCGGCGACACCTCGAACCCCACCGTGATCTCGTCGCCGACCTGCATCCATGTCAATGCCGGGAGCTACGTCCTGTTCGCGCAGAACGACAACATGGCCATGAATGGAGGCCTCCCGGCGGGCACGATAGCCGCCACGTTCAGCTTCGCGCTGATCGACGGCACGACCGCGGCACCGGGCGATGTGCGGGTGATGGCCGGCACCAACGTGATCGATGCGGTCACCTGGACGAG
>JACCQV010000036.1 GCA_013813945.1 Deltaproteobacteria bacterium
GGACCAGTCGACGTACGCGAACTCGTCCTCGAAGGACGGCGCGTAGCTCGCGATCGACTCGTCCTGCACGTCGCCGGCCTCCCCTTTCGCCAGCCGCTCGAACACCTGCGGCAGGAGCTGCGCCGACATGCGCCCGAACTTTGGGACGATGTGCTCGACCGACGCGTCGTCCGGCCCGAGCGGCTCGGTCGTCTGCGCGAGTACCCGACCGGTGTCGTACTCGTCGTCCATGAAGTGGTAGGTGAGCCCGATCTCGGGATCACCGTTCCGGATCGCCCACGCGACCGGCATCGGGCCGCGGTGGCGCGGCAAAAGCGAGGGGTGGCTGTTGACGATGCCCAGGCGCGGGATGTCGATCACGTCCCGCGGGATCTTCCAGTTGAACCCCATCGAGAGGACGAGGTCAGGCTCGAGCGCCCGAACGAGCGGCGCCAGCCGTTCCTTCGACGAGGGAATCACGATGTCGAGCCCGGGCGGCAACTCCACGAGCTGCCGAGCGAACCGCTCCTGCGCGTCCGGCGCGCGCGGCCTGAGCGTGACGAGCGCCACCGGCAAGTGGCCGAGCGAGCGGACGAACGCGGTGAGCCCTTTGACGGCGGGCAGCGCCATCGAGAAGAAGACGATTCGTCATTGCTCCGCCATCGGAGGATTCTTCTATGTCACCCCGGCGGTCACAACCCGCACGGGCCGACTTCGATGCGTTGCGCGCTCGTGATGACGACCGCGAAAGCCGAGGCCGCGCTACGAGCGGATCGGCTCCCGCGGTGCCACTCATCATTCCGGAGTACGTGGTGGACGTAACAAATGCGCGATTCGGCGTGAGCGCGATACTGGACGCATCATCAGCGGCATCGATAGGGACAAGCTGGTCAAAGCCGCTGCGACCACAGCCCGCACTGCAGATGAGCACGAGCCCCTCCACGACGAATCCCATCGAGCCCAGACTAGCGCTCGGACGCGGAGAGCACTGCTTCGAGCCGCTCGAGAAACGCGGTGGTCTCGGTCGGATTCGAGCTCGTCGGAGCGTGCTTCTCGAGCTGGATCACGAGGCGATCGGTCGCCGGGTTCCGGCCGCGCAGCCGCTGTGCGGCCTGGTACGCGCGTTCGAGCATCTCGTTCGCGGTGCGGGGGCTGATGTCGACGAGCCCGCGCGCCGTTGCGAGTGATTCGCGCATCTCCTCGAGCGTCCGCTGGTCGTGGAGCAGGAGCACCTCGCGCTGATTGATCGAACCGAGCGACTCGAGATACTTCGCGAGCCCCTCGCTGGTCAGGCGTGCGGCAGCGACCGACTGGTTTTGGAGCTCGGACTCGAACTCGACCATCTGCCAGCGATCGGCGGGGCGCATCGCGCGGCAGACCACCGACGACACGAACTGCTGCATGACCTCGCGGATCGTCGTCAGCGCGTGCTGATGAAGGCGCGTGTTGTCATCCTGAAGGCGGTTGTTGTACGGCGTCACGGTCATCGCGAGCTCGGCGAGACCGCGGCGCACGAGCAGCGCGCGGCCGAGGGAGGTCAGGTAACCGGGAACGACGGACGCCGGGTTGACGTCGGGGACGAACGCCTCGTAGACCGCGGCAACCAGCGCGTGAACGCCCTCGCTCGACGAGCTCTGGGTGTCATCGAGCAGACCGAGCACCTGGTTGATCTCGCCGGCCTCGAGAGCGACCTCGAGCCGCGCGCAGGCCTCGGTGTGCTGCGAGCGCAGGCCGTACTCGATCGATCCGACCTTCTCGAGGACCTTGGTCCACTTCTCCGCGTCGCCTTCGTCGTGGTGTTCGTCGATGCCGGAGAGCAGATCGCCGATGTCGGAGGATCCGAGGTCGAGCTCGCCGTCGCCCAGCGTGACGGCACCGAGGCCTGTGGCTCCACCCTCTTCGAGCGCACCGTCCTCGAGGTCGCCGAAATCGAAGTTCACCTCGGTGTCGGGCTCGCGTTGCTTCGGATCACCCTCGAGGGAGCGGCAGAGCTCCAGGAGCTCGAGCAGACCCTTGAACGTCTGTGCCCAGAGCTTCCGCAGTCCGGCGGCCGCCGCGCTCGGATCGTTTGGCGCCTTGCGCGATGCGACGAATCGCTCGTACAGCCCCTCGTCGAGCTGCTTCAGATCCTCCAGGGCCTGCAACGCCAGGCGAACCAGGTCGCCAGCGTGGCCCTGGATCTTCGGGGTCGCGATGGCGCTTTGTAGTCGGGGGTCCAAAGCTCGCTCATTTTCTCATGACGGGAGCACTCCGGGCCAGTTGCCGACGCGATTCCCCCGGGGTTCCGACGGTGAGGTGGTGGTCAACGGCACGACGAGGGCCGTGCGTCGCCGTAGACGGTGGCGCCATCGCGGAGTACCAGGCCCATGCACACGCCGCGGACGGCCTCGTCGAGCCGCCCGATCGGGAACATCTCCTCGACCGTGAGCCGGTCCGTGACCCAGTGTGCACAGGGCTGGCAGAAGTCGATGATCGCGAACCGCAGCTGGTCATCGATCACCTTGATGTCCCGCGGGTTCTTGCCGTGAGCGACATCGTCGCGGTGCCGGCGCAGGCGGGTGAGCAGCGACACGCTATCCATCGGCGCGGTCTCGTGCAGCGCCTTGATC
>JACCQV010000047.1 GCA_013813945.1 Deltaproteobacteria bacterium
GTGCGGAATCTCTGCGACCTCGCTCGAGCCCCGCGATGCCCCGCGCCAGCTCGGGTTCGACGAGGCTGCGCGCGCCAAGGGGGAACGCCTCGGGGACACGATCGACAAGCTGGCCGCCAAGTTCGGCAAGGCAACCATTCGCCGCGCCGTGCACCTGGGCGACCCCGACGAAGAGTGACGCAACCTGGCAGGATCGTTCCGCCTCTTGCCGTCCGATTTCGGTTCCCACGCGGCAATCGTGGCGTGTCATAGGACAAAGCCCGAAAGGTCCGCATGTTCCGCCCCCTCCTCCTCAGCCTGGCAGTCGTCGCGGCCACCCGCCCCGCGCTCGCCGACACCGCGCCCCCCGACGTCGCAACCTACGCCGTGGTGGTGGGGTCAAACGCAGGCGGCCCCGGGCAGACCGATCTGCGATACGCCGAGGACGACGCCCGCCGGATGGGTGCCTTCCTCGCCGAGCTCGGCGGGTACTCCGCCGACAAGATCGACGTGATCGTCCATCCGACGCCAGATCTGCTACGCGAACGACTCACGCAGCTCGGCACCAAGGTTCATGCAGACCTCGCCGCGGGCAAGAAGGCCCGCGTGTTGTTCTATTACTCCGGCCATGCGCGTGCGACCGCGCTCGATCTCGGCAACGCGCAGATGCCGCTCGCCGAGCTCCGGACCCGTCTGTTCTCGGTACCCGCACAGCTGACCGTGGTCGTCCTCGACGCTTGTCAAAGCGGCGCGTTCTCGCGGGTCAAGGGCGCGACTCCGGCCGCGGACTTCTCGTTCAACTCACGCAACCAGCTCGATGCGACCGGGATCGCAGTCCTCGCGTCGTCGAGCGGCAGCGAGCTGTCGCAGGAGAGCGAGCAGCTGCGCTCGTCGTACTTCACGCACCACCTGCTCGTCGGCATGCGCGGTGCCGGCGATGCGAACAAGGACGGCCAGGTCTCGATCGACGAGGCCTACCGCTACGCCTATCACCAGACGCTGCTCGCCACGGCGGAGACCGCGGTCGGCGGCCAGCACGTCAGCCTCGAGGTCGATCTCAAGGGTCACGGCGAGGTGCCGATGTCGTTCCCGCGCGCAGCGACGTCGTCGATCGAGCTGCCGGCAGCGCTCGAGGGCAAGACGCTCGTCCAGGATCGCCGTGCAAAGGCGGTCGTTGCCGAGACCTACAAGGCCAAAGGTGCGGCGGTGCGGATCGCGGTCGCGCCGGGTGAGTACGAGGTGCTCGTGCGCCAGAGCTCGACGCTGTCACGCTGTCAGGTGACGGCCGGCCGTGGCGGGACCACGCTCGACATGGAACGCTGCTCCAGCGAGGACATCGTCGTCGCAACCCGCAAGGGCGGCGGCTTCTGGCGTCCCATGCGGATCGAGGTCAGTGCCTCGGTCGGCAGCGAGCACCGTGACGCGTACACCGAGACACTCGAGAACTTCGGTTACGAGGATGAATTCCTCGGCGCCAGCTCGGGCCTTGGACTCTCGATCACGCGGCAGGTCGACCGCCGCTTCTGGGTCGGACTCGCGGCGAGCCACAACACCTCGCCGAAGTGGAAGCGCTTCGACCGGTACGGGGACCTGGAGATCGACTGGACCCTGAGCTCGATCATGGCGGTCGCGCGCGGGGTCCAGCACTTCCGCGAGCACGGGCGAGGCTCCAAGTTCGGCGTCTACGCGCAGGCCGCCGCGGGACTCGGCATGGGTCGCACCCACTACGTGGACGTCGACGGCTCGGGAACCAACGAGTCGCACTTCGGGCCCTCGTTCGCGGGGTCGGCCGGGCTCGAGTTCGGCAACTCCAATGTCCCCGGCCGGTGGGGCCGAGGGATCACGTTCTCGCTCGGCTACGAGCTCGTCTACGCCCCCGTGATCCAGAACGAGGTCGGAGACACCCACGTCAGCGGCGGTCACCGCCTGACCTCTGCCTTCTCCTTCAGCTACTGAGGTCCCCCATGAGACTTCCTCTCTCCCTTCTCATCGTCGCCGCCTTCACGCAGGTCGGCGCGACCAATTGCGGTTCCATCATCAATGATCCCGGCTTCGAGCTGTGGTGCGGCGAGGAGCTGTGCAGCTGGAAGCTCGTGCGCGGTGAAGTTCGTCAGGCCACGACCTGGCACAAGGAAGACACGGGAGTCGAGCTGATCGGCAATGACGCCGCGATCGCGCAGCTCACGCCGGTGAACAGCTACGACGGCTCGTGCATCCTGTTCGAGCTCGTCGCGAAGGTCGACAACAACGTGGACGCTCGGCTCGAGCTCGACATCTTCGGAGATGGCACCATCGATCACTCCGAACGGATGCCGACCTCGAACTGGCAACCGCTGTCGTACAAGCTCCGGATCAAGGGACGCTACGACGGCATCCGGTTCGTCCTGTCGAAGCGGGGTCAGGGTCGGGCCGTGTTCGCGCAGATCGAGGCCGAGATCACGAGCGGGTGCGAAGGGCTTCCGGAGATCGCTCCGCTGCCCGCGCCACTCGGCGCGAAGTGCACGGAAGCCACGCAGTGTGTGAGCGGCCTTTGCGAATGGGTCAACGAGCCTGACGGCTGGGTCGGCTCGAAGCACTGTGTGGGCTGTACGGCCAGCACGTGCACTGCGGGCAACGTCTGCGGGCTCGGCGAGGCGCTCGCTCCTACCCTCGCGGTCCCGGTACTTTGCACCGCCGCCGGATCGAGCGCGCTCGGCGAACAGTGCCTCGGCAACGCCGAGTGTGAGAGCAACATGTGCCGGGGCGGTGTGTGCTCGGCGTGCATCCCGGGGAGCTGCGCGAGCACCGAGATGTGCCTCGCTGCCTACCCGCTTGGACCTTCCGTCTGCGATCCCGGTCTCGGCCATCGAGCAGCGAGCGAGCCGTGCGCGACGAACGCAGATTGTGCGAGCAACGTCTGCAACGGACCGGTGCGCAAGCAGTGTGACGACGGCCGCCGATGCGACGATCCGGGCGACTGCCCTGTCGAGGATGGCCTCGAGGCCGGCGCGTGCACGGCAGTTGGCGTACAGGGTGGACGCTGTCAGTGATCCCCAGTCGGCCTATCGCGCGTACGGGCCTGCGCTCGTACGCAAGGCCGAACGCATGCTCCGAAATCGCGAGGACGCTACCGATGTCGTCCACGCGCTGTTCGTCGATCTGATCCCTCGCTGGACCAATGATGTGGACCTCCCGTACCTCTACAGGGCCATCACGAACCGCTGCCTCAACGTCGTTCGCGACCGAGGCACACAAGCGCGATTGCTCGAACGCGAACAGCAATCGGCCGCACCGATCGCGCGCGTCAAGCTCGAGGATCAAGTGGTCGGAGTTGGCTTGATCGCGGCGCTCGTCGATCGACTCGACCAGGGCCACCTCGAGGTGCTGGTCGCGCGCTTCGTC
>JACCQV010000062.1 GCA_013813945.1 Deltaproteobacteria bacterium
GTGCTGTCTCCTCGGCGCGACCTCGAAGGCGACGTGCCCGATCGGCGCGAACCGCTTCAACGTCAACGAGTGTCCCGCGCCGCTCGGCACGGGAGTCCTGTCGCAGAAGTGCATCGACACGTGCGGCAAGCTCGCGCCCCCGGGCTGTGACTGCTTCGGCTGCTGCACCATCTGCGATCCGGCCAATCCGACCATGTGCTACGACATCCTGACCAACCCGCAGGCGTCGCCGAACTGCAACGAGACGAACCTCGCGGATCCGACCGCGTGCCGTCGCTGCACGAAGAACACGATGTGCGGCAACGACGAGTGCGGCGGCACGACGTGCATCCTGTGCCCGGGTCAGGACCCCAGCACGCTGCCTACGAGCTGTAATGGCACCACCTCGTGCCCGGTCGGCACCACGGCGTGCGTGGGCGGACTCAACGGCACCTGCGGTCCGAGCACGTACTGCTCGAACGGCTGCTGCATCGGCGTGATCCAATGATCCAGTAGGCGGCCAGTGATCGGCTGAGCGCGGCCCGCGTGCTCGCCGCTGATCGTCTAACGACGACGGCGGCGGCGCACGCCGAGCGCGAGCGCGACGACGGAGAACGGGATCAGGGCCCCTGCGCCACCGCTCGTGCGGCACCCGCAGCCCTCGCTCGATTCGCCCGGGTCCGTCCCGGCGTCGCCGCCGACGCCGGCATCGGTGGTCGGGTTCGTGGTCTCGCACGAGCCGAGGGAGTGCTCGAGTGCACCGATCGTGAGTGCACCGGCAGGCCGCGGCCTGCCGCAGTAGTCGTCGGTGACGAGCGGATCTGATGGCCCCTGCCCGATCAGCGTCCCGACGCCGCCGGTGACGTGGAGGTCGCCGGTCAGCGGCATCCGGTACCACATCTGGAACATGCCGAGGATGACGTTCTCGACGTTCGCCGTCTGCGTCGACGTGCCACCCTCGCGGTTGCGGATGATGCTGCTCAGCACGTTGCCGACCGCCTCTCCCGTCGACGCGGCATAACGGAAGTCGATCCCCGTGGTCTCGATCAGCGTGTTGTAGAGCAGGTGGGAGTCCGTGGCCTTGTTGAGGTAGATGCCGACGTCGGAGCAGTTGACGACGATGTTGTTACGGATGATTCCGCCGGTGTGCTCGATGGAGCATGGCGTGCCCGCGTTGTATGCCGGCGCGCAGAACTGGGGAGCGGTGCCGCCGCCGCCGAGCGACAGGCCGATCCGGTAGCCGCTGGTCGACGCCGTCGAGCAGATGACGAGGTTGCGCTCCATGATGCCGCGCTTGCTGCCACTCTTGAAGAACGCGCCGTAGCTGACGTAGTCGTTCTGCTGCTTCTCGAAGTCGTGGATGTAGTTGCTGCGGATCACCCAGTCCTCGCCCGTGTCGATGTTCAGCTTCGTGACCGGGTTGCTGGTATTGCGCGCGCGCGTATCCGCGATCTCGTTGTTCTCGATCAGACCGTTGTTCGGTGTGACGTAGCCCGCGCCGATCATCGACGCGTTGGCCTTGAGCTGCGCGTTGAAGTCCATGACGCGCGAGTTGCGCAGGACAAAATGGTGCGCCGCGCCGGAGACGTGGAATGCGTGCTCGCAGGTGCTGTCCGCCGCGCACACGCCCTTGATGTCGAGGCCGTCAAATGTCCAGTACGCCCCCGTGACCTTGAAGCCCTCGGCACCGTTGAATTCGATCTTCGCGGCCTTCGCGTTCGCCGCGCGCACCACGATCGGCATCGCCGCCGTGCCGACGGCGCTACAGGTCGCTCCGGTCAGGACGTAGGTCCCGTCCGCGAGCACGATCTCGTCGCCAGCGACCGCGGCAGTGATCGCCGCGGTGAGCTCCGCAGGCGTCGCGACCTGAACGACGCGAGCGTGCGCGGAAGCGCTGACCAGAGTGAGGGCGAGCGCGAAGCGGAGAGACCTCATGGCCGGCACTGTAACCGACCCCGAGACTCGCTAGCGGTTGCAGGTTGGCAGCGTCTGCGATCCGCAGGTCGGTGCGGCGGCACCCGTGGCGGCGGCCTCGATCCACGCAACGATATCTTCGATCTTGCGCTCGAGCACCGTGTCATGGGTGGCCGTTGCATCGGTGCAGATCTGCGGCTGCACGCCCTCTGCGCGGAGCTTCGCGACGCCGCACGCGGCCTCCCCGGCAGCGGGCATGACCTGATCGGCGAGGCCCTGAACGATCAGGACCTTCGCGCCGGCTGGATCCGCGGTCACGTAGTCGCCCGTCATCCACTGGTAGAAGGCCGCGCCCGTACCCGTACACCCGGCCGTGCCGTCGATGCACGCGAGCACCTGCAGCCGGAAGGTCGTGTCCACGAGATCGCGAAGGCGCGGCTGCTGGAAGTCGAGTGAACCGCCGAGCTGCACCGTGCACAGCGAGTCAATCGCTCCGACGATCGAGTCGCGCTCGCCCGCGGGGAAGGAGTCACCGCCGTGCGTCGCGCCCATTCGATTGACGAGGTAGCCGTAGTGGCGCAGCACGGTGACGGTGGCTTCGGCGAGCCCGGCCGTAGCGGTGAACCGATCGGGGTTGCGCAGGACCTCCTCGTAGCCGAAGGAGCGCGGTGAGATCGGCCACTCGGGTGCGAGTCCTACGACCCCACGCAGCGAGCGCTTGCCGGTCGTCGCCATCTCGAGCGCCTGCGCGGAGAGCACGACGCCACCACCCTGGCTGTAACCGACCGCGCCGACCGCATCGCCGACGACGTTGCCAGGCACGAGTGCCTGGAGCGCGCGCGCACCGTCGAACAGCTGAGCGACCGCCTCGTGATTGTCGAGGTACGCGTGGACGCCTTCGTTACCGAGTCCCGCGAAGTCCGGGATGATCGCCACGAAGCCGCGTGCTGCAAACGGCAGCGCGAGGTTGCGCCCCGGCCGCGCATCCTTTGACGGCGCGCAGTGGTCCGCGATCCCCGACGTTCCGCGCCCGATCAGCACGATCGGCGCCGGCAACGCACGCGGGGTGTGCGGCAGGTACGCGGTTGCGGTGCTGACGGTCGGCGTGCCGTCGCTACGGATCGTGCGATACGCGAGCTTGACGACGCGCGCGCCGGTCTGCGCGGTGACGCCTTCGGCACCCGTGGCAGTCATCTCGCTCTGGACCTCGGCCATCGCCATGTCATCACCGAGCGAGCACTTCACGATCGAGCCGCGCGCGCCGTTCGCGAGTCCCTGGGTCGTGTAGATCGCCGCGCCGGTATCGGTGCACGGCGGGTTCGCGGACCACGTCCCCATCACGGGCACGTCGTGCGTCGAGCCGTCGGGCAGCGTGCTCGCGTCGGGCTTCGGATCGTCATCGCCGGTGGCCGGCAGTGAACCACCCGCGCAGCTCGCGACGAGCAACGCCCCGATCGTTCCCGCGACCCCGAAAAAGCTGAAAGTCACGCTTCTTACTTACAAAGAGGGGCGTCTCAGCTCAAGCAACAACTCGAAACGGGCTCAGATGTAGCAGCGCTGTAATACAGGCCGAAACGACAAAACGCCCCTCGCTGGCGAGGGGCGCTAAGAAGCGAGGCTAGTTACAGAATCACTGGAAGGAGAGCTTCACGCTCTTCACCGTGCCGACGTCGTCCGCCGCGGTGTCCTTGACCCGGAGCGACCAGCGACCGTTCGCGGCCGAGCCGACTTCCGCGGCGGACAGCGTGAAGGTCTGGACGAGGTCGTCAGCCGAGCCGCCCGTGGCGTTGTGCAGGGTCTTCTTCAGCGCGCCGTCCTTGAGGAGGGCGACCACGAGGTCGCCGCGGTAGCTGTGCGTGATGTCGACCGAGACCGAGAGGCCGAGCGAGCCGGTCAGACCCGTCACCGGCACATCGACGGAGACGCCGGTCGTGTTGTTGTCGGGGATCGAGACGTTCGGGGTCGCCGAGAACTCGCGGGCCGGGTTCGTGCCGCCGCCACCGCCGGTGACCTCGACAGACTTCGCGATGAGCTCCTTGATCTTGGCGCCGTTGATGCCGGGGTTGTTCGGCCGGTTCGTGCTGGTGGGCGACCACAGGAAGTCGACGTGGCTGTTCGTGCTGTCGGTGCAGTAGCGGCCGCCGATGACCTTACCCTCGGTGTTGAGCTCGAGGATGTAGTGGTAGTCGTCGGTCGAGGTGTTGTTCTCCCAGCCGTGCGGGGTGTTGCCTGCCTCGGACTCGGAGAGGTACTCGACCGTGACCTTGACCTCGTAGAGCTTCTTCGCGTTGGTGTTGTACGTCCAGGTGTTGCCGGTCGCGCCGACGCATGCGTTGGCTGCGGTCTTCGTGACCTCGGCCTGCTTGGTCACGTTGTACGCGAGGACCGGCTGGTTCCAGACCTCGAAGTTCGCGGTGCGATCCTCGACGAGCGGCAGCTGCGCGATGCCGAGGAAGTTGGTCAGGACTACGTGGAACGCGCCGGCGTTGACGTCGGAGCATTCGTCGTTCGCGGAGCCGGTCACGCTGTGCGTGATCTCCTGCGCATTGCAGCGACCACCGAGCATGACGGCGCTGGTCGAGTCATACGAGTTCTGGATCAGCGCCTTGATGTCGCCGACCGTGAAGGTCACACCGTTGATCGTGACGGGCTTCTGCGGCTCGGGGACCATGAGAGCGGCGGGCGCCCACGCGTGGCAGGTTCCCCACCACGTCGCTACGCCGTCATTGCCATCGGAACCGCTGCACTCGTCGATGCCGTCCTTGGCGTTGTTGTCGATACCGTCGTGCATCTTGCCGGCGCCCTGGAAGCTGGCGGACTGCCACTTCGCTGCGGGACCCGCGCACTGGTTGTACGTGTCCCATGCGGCCTTCGAGCCGGCACCGCAGACCGAGGCGGGCTGAGTCGCGCAGCCGGGAGCGTTGTTGAACGCGGCGTCATACTTCTCGACAGGGGACTTCGTGGTCGCGCCCTGCCAGCGCTTGTTGTGCGAGCCGTCCGCGGTCGGCCAGTAGGTGTCGGCCCAGGCGACCTTCGCGGTCGGCAGCGCGGCGGCGGAGGGGTACTGCGCCTTCCACACGGGCGTCTTGAGGCGGCCCACCTTGGGGAGGTCCGTGAGCTTGTAGCTCAGGCGCTGCGACATGCGCGCCGGATCGTTCTTGTAGTCGAAGGCATCCGCCTTGCCATCCGTCCCAGCGGGGTCAGCGCACTCGATGTCGCCCGGGAGGCAGTCCTCGGTTTCGCCATCGGTGGCGCAGCCGAGCAGCTGGACGGACGACAGGAGGGTGAGACCGAGACCGGAGAGCAGGCTGCGCTTCATGATGTGGAACCCTTGAGCACCCGCTGTGCCAGCCGGTCTTGGCGCGCTCCGATCGAGAGAACAGCAGGTTGCAGACGCAGTGCGGCAAGCGCACTAGCCGATCCAGGTGGGGCCTGCGGGCCACTTGCCGGCAGATGGATCCGCCAGGGCCCACGGCGCCAGCGCGGGGCCAGCTCTCCATGAGTATGGTAAGGACCCCTTCGTGCGCACGCTGACGTCGGTTCTGGGTAACTCGCAACGGCTCGACGGCGGCGCGATGTTCGGCAACGCGCCGAAGCCGATGTGGGAAGCGTGGATCAAGCCGGATGCTCAGAACCGGATCCCCCTCGCCTGCCGCTGCCTGGTCGTCCGCGACCACGGCAGAACCATTCTGTTCGAGACGGGGATCGGCGCCTTCTTCGATCCGCAGCTGCGCGAGCGCTACGG
>JACCQV010000066.1 GCA_013813945.1 Deltaproteobacteria bacterium
TCCCCGAATGGGATGCCGGCGAGCTCGAGCGGTTGGCCGCGCTGAAACGACTGCGACAGAACGTCGTCCTCTTCCGCGGCACCTTCATGGGCAATCGTGATCTTGATCTGATCGACGCCGCTGAAGGGGTCGGCGCCGGAGTCGTCGAACGGGACGTCGATGACGGGCGAGATCGTGATGACCTCGGGCGTGCAACCGCTCGCCAGAGCGAGCACGAGCGCCGCGCGGTTCATGGCCACGTCGCTCCTCCAAAGGTCGCATTGACCTCGGTGGCGCTGTTGTCGCCCGCCGTCGCTGCGGTGATCGGGACGAGGATCGCGGCAGCGATCACGGCCGCGCCTGCGGCCCACACCCACTTCGACTGGTACCAGCGCGCCTCGATGACCCTCGGTGGCGCGAGCAGCTCGCGGACCCCAGCGGCAAGCGGCATCAGCGTCGTGGTCACGGTTGCGGTCCGGCGGTCGCGCTCGCGACCATCGTTACCGACGAGCCGCGCCGTCGCGATTCCGTTGACCACCTCGACGGCGACGAACGCCCGCGCACCCGCAGTCCGTGCCTGGATCAGCATCTCGTCTGCGGACGGTGCTGCGATCGGCGGGTTCCGTGCAGCGACGGTCGCGTCCCCGGAGACCTCGACTCGCGCCCCCCAAGGCCCGCGATCTGCACACGTCACGTGAACCCAGTGCGGTCCGATGATCCGCGGATTCGGGGCCTTGCCCGCGTCAACTCCGTCGATCGCGACGGCGCAGTTGATCGGTGCATCGATGGTCAGCGTCGCGGTTCCACGGCCCGCGACGGCGATCCGCGCCCGCTCGATCTCGGCAGCAACGCGCGGCGGAAACCGCGCAGGGTCGAGCACGCGCGTCGGCGCGACGATCACCGATGCGGTGAGCTCGTCCCATGCGCCGGTCGCGTCGCCCTGCTGTGTCTTGACGAGCGCGCGATAGAGAAACAGATCGGAGAGCTCCGCCTGGGACAGGCCCTCGCCGCCGGTGCGGTCGGCTGCTGCGCGTGCGTCATCGAGCAGCTTGACGGCATCGGCGATCTGCAATGCGTCATAGGCGGCGATGCCGCGCTTGACGACCGCGGCGGCATCCGACCGCCCACGAGGAGGAGGCGACCGATCGATCACGGCGGCGCCGGCATCGCGGGCCACGCCGGCCACGGGCTCGACCTGCGCGCCGGGTGCCCACACGATCACCAGGTCGGCGGCCGGGCGCGCCTCTGCTTCCGTCGCGGCCAAGACCACGATACCGAGCAGGACAGCAAACGCACGCACCGGCACGAGTTTCGGCCGCCCGGGGCCGGGGGTCAACCAAACCCACGACTGCCCGTGCTCTCCGCCACGGTATACTCGTCGCGATGAGCCGTGCGCTCGGCCGCTACGAGCTCCTTCGCCCCCTCGCGCGTGGCGGGATGGCGGAGGTGTATCTCGCACGGCGGCGCGCAGCCGGCGTCGAGAAGTGGCTGGTCGTGAAGCGGATCCGCGCCGCGTTCGCGAACGACGTGCGCTTCCTCGATCTGTTCGTCCGCGAAGCGCGCCTGTCGATGAGCCTCGCGCACCAGAACATCGTCCCGGTGTTCGACTTCGGCCGGATCGACGACCAGGTCTTCCTGGCCATGGAGCGCATCGAGGGCAAGGACCTCGGGGCATCACTCGAGCGCGCAGCCGCTGCCCTCCCTCCCCTGCTCGCCGCGTTCATCGCATCGGAGTGCTGCCAGGCGCTCGACTACGCACATCATCGGAAGTCACCCGACGGCACGGCACTCGGCATCGTTCATCGCGATGTCACGCCGCGCAACGTGCTCCTGTCGTGGTCGGGCGAGGTCAAGTTGACCGACTTCGGCATCGCAGCCCTCGCCGGCGACGCGACCACAAAGCTCGTCGGTACGCCCGCGTACATGGCGCCCGAGCAGGCGCGCGGCGAACCGATCGATGCGCGCTCGGATGTGTACGCGGTGGGTCTGGTGCTCCGCGAGATGTTGACGGCGCAGCGCGCCCGCCCGCAGACCGAGCGCGGCCCGATGATCGAAGCCGCGATGACCGGCGCCCTCGTGGCGTGGCGGGCGGGAGTTCCCCCGGCAATCGTCGCGATCGTGGACCGCGCGACCGCGATCTCCCCCGCGGACCGGTTTCCCGACGCCCGCTCGATGCTCGCCGAGCTCGATGACTTCATGCTCGCCGAGCGCGCTGCACACAAGAGCGAGGCACCGGCCCGGGCGCTGGCAGCGTGGCTGGCCGATCTGTGGGTCGGCGAGCGCGACGATCGCGGCATCGATGGGGAGGTCGCCGGCGACCACCTCGTCAGCTTTCTCGATGACGGGCCACTCGACGTCGTCGGCACGGGCACGCAACGCTCCCTGCTCGCGACCGCAGGCGATGACGAATCACCTGCTCCGCCGAGGAAGAAGCCGGTCACCGAAGAGGCGCTCGCAGCAACGCAGGTCGCCGGCCAGGCATCCACCGATGCCGCGGCCACAACGGCGCCGATGGGTCGCCGCACCACGAGGTGGCTTGCGCCGATGCTGCTCGTGGTCTCCGCGCTCGGCGTCGTCGCAGTGATCAAGCTCGGCGGTGGCGACCGTACCGTCGAGAAGCCTCCCGTGGTCGTGGCCCATGCCCCAGCGATCGATGCCGCGCGGCCCGACGCAGCGAGCGATGCTTCGCTGCTGATCGATGCGCCGATCGATGCGGCGATCGACGCCGCGGTAGCTGTAGCCCCCCGCGATGCGGCAGCGACCAAGCTGAACACTGCACCGCCCAAGCTTCCCGACAAGCCCGTGGTCGCCCTGCGCAAGGTCACGATCAACGCGACGCCGTGGGCATACTTCACCGTCGACAATGATCCCACGCAGCACGAGACGATGAAGACGTTGCAACTCGCGCCCGGCAAGCACCGCATCCAGTTCTCGAACCCCGTGCTGAAGGTCGAGCGAACGGTCACGATCGAGGTGCCCGAGGATCGCGACCTCGCGCACGTCGAGCGCCTCGGAAACTAACTATCTAGCTACGCGGAGCGCTGCTCACCGCATCGAGCGACACGGTGGACGCCGTCACCGGAAGCAAGACGGTTCCGTCGGCACCGATCGTGCGCACGGCCGGCAGCGACCCGATGTCGCCGGTGATCAGTCGCGCACCCCTCGTGAACGTCAGCCACGACCACGCCCAGCTGAGCATCACGAACACCCGGTTACGGAACCCGACGAGGAACATGACGTGGACAGCCCACCACATCAGCCACGCAACCAGGCCATGGATCGCCACGCGCTTCGTCGCCACGACCGCGGACGCGCGGCCGATCGTCGCCATGTTTCCCTTGTCGTGATACCGGAACGCCGGGCGCGGCCTGACCGCCTTGCCGCGGACCTCGGCGATGATCAGCTTCGCGACGTGCTTGCCGCCCTGGAGCGCGCCCTGCGCGACGCCTGGAACCTGCGTGCCATCGGGATTGAGCATCTTCGCGAGGTCACCGATCACGAACACCTCGGGGTGACCCGGGATCGAGAGATCGGGATGGACCTCGACACGACCGGCGCGATCGCGCGGCGCCCCGAGGCTGACCGCGAGCGGCGAGGCCTGCACGCCTGCAGCCCACAGCACCGTGCGTGTACCGATCCGCTCCTCCTTGCCGTCGCACTTCACCGTGACGCCGCGATCATCGATCGCGGTGACGAGCGTCTGGAGCCGCACGTCGACCTGGCGCTTCTCGAGCGACGCCTTCGCTGCGGCGCCGAGCTTGGGAGGATACGTGCCGAGGACACGGTCTTGCCCCTCGAACAGCACCACGCGAACCTGGGTCGGATCGATGCTGCGAAAGTCGTGTGCGAGGGTGTGGAGACCGATCTCGCCGAGAGCACCAGCGAGCTCGACGCCGGTGGGGCCACCGCCGACGACGGCGAACGTCAGCCACTCGCGCTGAGCGACCGGATCGGACTCCCGCTCGGCAGCCTCGTACGCGAGGAACACGCGGCGGCGGATCTCGAGCGCGTCCTCGATCGATTTGAGGCCGGGCGCGATCTTCGCCCAGTCCTTGCCGAAGTACGAGTGCGTCGCGCCCGTGGCGACGACGAGGAAGTCGTAGTCGAGCGCTCCATCATCGAGCACGACATGGCGCGCCTCGACATCGATCGCGAGCGCATTGGCGAGCAGGACGCGCGCATTCTTCTGCGTCGCGAGCACGCCGCGGATCGGGTACGCGATGTCGCTGGGATTGAGCGCTGCGGTCGCGACTTGATAGAGCAGCGGCTGGAACAGATGGTGGTTGCGCCGGTCAAGCAGCGTGACGTTGACCGGCGCCCTGGCGAGTGCGCGCGCCGCCGACAGGCCGCCGAAGCCCCCGCCGATGATGACCACGTGGGGGCGCCGCTCCATGTGCCTTGGATGCCGCGAACGGGGTCAGGGATGCAAGCCGAGTGAACGGGGATCGCGGTTCGCGGTTCAATGAACCGGGATCGTGGGCGAAACATCATCGGGGTCGTTGGCCGTCGGAGTCTGATCCCACGGGCGGCACTGGCAGACCTGGCACCCCCGCTCCCGATCCATGCTGCAGACCTCGCCGTTGACACATGCCCCCGTGACGTTGCCGGCGCACTGGTTCTTGCGCTTGGGACCGCACGCCGCCGCGAGCATCACCACCAGCACGATGATCCACTTCATGTGCGTCACGCTATCACTCCTCGAACGGAGAGCGGGTCAGGTTCTCGCGCGCTTCGAGCAGCGCACGCAGCTCCTCGACCTTGGCCGGCAGCTTCGCTGCGAGATCCATCAGCTCGTTCGGATCGGACTTGATGTCGTAGAGCTCCAGCTTGCCGTTCTCGGAGATCAGCTTCCACGCACCGCTGACGATCGCGGTCACGCCGCCGGGGTTGGAGCGATCGCGGATCATCGCCGCGTACGCGATGCCGAGTCGATCGTCCGCGTCGCGCTTGCTCTTGAGCAGTGGTGCCAGCGACCGCCCGTCGGTGACGGGTGGTGCGAACCCGGCGAGCTCGACGAGCGTCGGTGACAGATCGATCAGACTGACCGTCTCGATCAGGTGACCGGTTCGGATCCCCGGTCCGACGACCACGAACGGGACTCGGATCTGCGAGTTGTAGAGATCGGTCGAGTGGTTGGGCTCGTTGTGGTCACCGAGCGCCTCGCCATGATCGGCGGTGACGATGACCACCGGAGCTTCCTCGGGCTTGCGGTGCGCGAACGCGGCGAGGATCTCCGCGAGCATCTTGTCGGCAGCGAGCAACGAGCGGTCGTACAGCTTGCGCCGCAGCTCGAGCTCGGCGGGCTCCGAGCCCCCCCCGCTCCAGTTGTGCGGCTCGAGGACATGCATCCACAGGAACAGCGGCTTTCTGTTCGGGGCCTTCTCGCGGGCCTCGATCCAGG
>JACCQV010000078.1 GCA_013813945.1 Deltaproteobacteria bacterium
GAGCTACCGCACGGTGACGCCGATGGCCGCGACGATCCGGCTCGAGAACGGAACCGCGCAGGTCACGCCATGGCTGATCGATTACGCGCGGTTCAACGATCCGAAGCGCAACCGGTTCTTCGCGACCGAGCCCGAGATCGAGCACAAGGTCGGCTGATCAAGGCAGCAGCTGCTTCATGTGCCAGGTCTGCGCGTGGACCTTGTTCTGAGCGATCAGCGTGCTGTGGCGCGTCGTGATCGCGATGAACGCGGTGTTGACGGTCTGGGTCAGGAGCGAGAGGCCGATGATCACGGTGGTCGTCAGCGGAGTCAGGTCGACGGTGACCGGCTTGATGATCAGCGCTCCATCGGAGAACCCGATCGTCGAAGGCAGCACACCGAGTATCTCCAGTGCAATGACGAGCACGAGCGGGATCGCGAACGCGGTGACCGAGATCCAGCTCGGATACGTGGTCTGCTGCGATAAGAACGCTGCGTACGCGCCTACCGTGAAGATTGGCAAGACCAGGATCGGACCGAACAGCAGGCCGGCACACACGAGCTGCGCAGCCGTCGTGCCCAAGAGAGCGAGGAACCAGGGGCTGCGCATCGGACGTGGCCGTCTCGCCGCCAGGAAGATGATCACCGCGGAGACCGCGGAGCTCACGATCGTGAGGACCACCGGCCAGGTCTGGCGCAGCGGTAACAAGAACAAGACGACCTCGATCGAGAGGAGGCTGAGGTAGCCGAGAAGTCGCCCAGCGCATGACGGACTGGCGCGTCGTCGCCCGCTCCTCGTCGGCCTCCCGCAGCGCCTCGATGGGCAGGGTCGTGGGGGCCACGATGAGCATGCGTCCGAGGACATGCTGCGCCGTCGCATTCGCCGGGTCGAGCGCGAGTGCGCGGCCGGCCTCGCGGATCGCGAGCGCGCGCGCTGCGTCTTCGGTCCCGACCATGGCAGCCTGCGCGGCGAGCGCGTGCTCTTCCGCGAGCACGCGACGGCCTTCCAGGTCGCGATCGCCGTCGAGGTAGGCCTGGAGTCGATCGGCGAGATGACGAGCAGACGGGCGGAGCTTGGCGTCGGCTTCCGTCGCGGCCGCACACAGCTCATCGAGCTCGGGAGGCACGTCCGCCAGCACCCGCGATGGACGGTGGTGGGGCGCGGTCAGCGTGGCCGCGATCCCGAGCAGCCCGCGCGGCAATGCGGGGGTGCCGGTCATGATCTCGAACAGGACGCAGCCGAGCGCGAACACGTCGGTTCGCCAGTCGACCCGCTCACCGCGCGCCTGTTCCGGTGACATGTAGCCGGGCGTGCCCAGCAGGTCGCCAGCCGCGGTGTGACCGACGTTGTCTTCCGAGAGTGCCTCGACGCGGGCGATCGATTCACTCTCCTCGGCGATTCGCGCGAGGCCCCAGTCGAGGACATACGCCTCGCCGTAATCGCCGAGCATGATGTTCGCGGGCTTGAGATCGCGGTGGATCACCCCGCGCTGGTGGGCGAACTCGATCGCGAGGCAGATGTCGATGAACCTGCGCAGCAGGATGCTTCGCGGCCACCGCTTACTCTCCGAGTGGGGCGCATCGCTGGCAGCGAGCACGTCGGCGAGCGTCGTGCCAGTCAGCCGCTTCATGACGAAGTATGGATTCCCCGCCGGATCGAGCCCGAGGTCGTGGACCGGAACGACGGCGGGGTGGTCGAGGGCTCCCTGGACGTGTGCCTCGCGGAAGAACCGGCCGAGCGTCGTTTCGTCGCGGCTACTCGATCGCAGGAGCTTGACCGCGACGCTGCGCTGGATCCGCGTATCGCGGGCGATCCGGACCTCGCCCATCCCGCCGCGGCCGATGACGTCGCCGAGCTCGTACCGTTCGCCGAGGTCGGTGCGGTCGGTCGCCGCCGGTGGAGCCTTCTTGCCCCGAGTATCCGGCAGTGTCGCGTCGTCGCCCTGGCTCACGCTCTCTCAGCGTACACCGATCGAATCGGCGATACTGCCGGCGTGACCTGGTACGTCTACGTCGCGCGTTGTGCCGACGGCTCGCTGTACTGCGGCATTGCGCGGAACGTCGCGACGCGGATCGCCGCGCACGATGCCGGCAAGGGGGCGCGCTACACGCGTGGGCGCGGCCCCTTGGCCGTGCTGGTGACCAGGCGATGTCGGAGCAAAGGCAAAGCACTGCGCCTCGAGTACGCGATCAAACAGCTGACCCGGTTGCAGAAGGAAGCGCTGCTGGTCACACCGCAAGCGATCGCGATGATCGCCGCACGCATCTGATTCGGGCGATACTGCGGGCGATGGCAGTCCAGAACATCCCTGTAGTTGATCTCAACGACTGGGTGGAGGGCGGGGCGGCGCGGCAGACCTTCGTACGAACCGTAGGACTCTCGCTCATCGACATCGGGTTCTTCGCCGTGCGCAACCACGGCGTTCCCGACGAGCTGACTCAGCGAGCGTACGCCGTCGCCAAGGCATTCTTCCACCTCCCGGCGGAGATCAAGGCGCGCTACCACGACGCCGCGAAGAAGGGCCAGCGCGGGTTCACCGGCTTTGGCAAGGAGCATGCGAAGGACTCGCAGGC
>JACCQV010000081.1 GCA_013813945.1 Deltaproteobacteria bacterium
GACATGATGCGAACCGCGACACCCGAGTGGCGTGGCCGCGCAGCGATCCGCGAACCGGCCCGTACCCTGATTTACCGCCGACGCGCGGACGGTGGCGTGATCGGGATCGCGGTCGATGCGCCGATGCTCGAGAGCGCTGCGGGAAGCGACCCCGGTGCGCTCGTCGCGCAGCACGCATGGCCGCTGGTACTCCCAGCCGGCGCCTCGCCCGGACAAGATCTGCGTCGGATCGTTCAGGTTCCACTCGGTGAATCGCTTCCGCACCTCGCCCTCGCGATCGTGAATCCATTGACTGATCCAGATCCGCGCGATGCCGTGATCCGCGATCGCTCGAAACGCCACGTCATGTACACGTCGGCGCTCGGGATCGCGCTGGCACTCGGTTTGCTGGTTCTCGTGCGCGGCGCCGCACGCGCGCGCGAGCTAGCGCAGCTCAAGAGCGACTTCGTCTCGACGGTCTCGCACGAGCTGAAGACTCCGTTGACGTCGATCCGGATGTTCGCCGAGATGCTCGAGCAAGGTGTCGCCCAGGGCGATGCGCAGAAGATGGCGCGTTACCACGGCGTCATCGTCCAGGAGAGCCAGCGCCTCGGCCTGCTGATCGCCAACCTCCTCGACTACGCGCAGATCGAGAAGGGCACCCGGCGCTACACGCCGAGCCGCCAGAGCATCGGCCAGCTCGCGCAGCACGCCGTCACCACGTTCGAGACGCTGCGCGACCCCGACGGCCAGCGCAACTCCATCGAAGTCGGTGTGTCTGATGAGGCCGTGCGCACCGAGGTCGAGGTCGATCGCGACGTCGTCGTCCAGGCGGTGCTCAACCTCCTGGCCAACGCCGCCAAGTACGGCGGCGCCGAGAATCCGATCGAGGTCTCCGTCGGTGCGGATGGCCTCGCGGGCTGGATCCGGGTCCGCGACCACGGCCCCGGCATCCCACCCGCCGAACAGGCGCGGATCTTCCGCGAGTTCTACCGCGCGCCCGAAGCGTACCGCTCCGGCGTCGAAGGTACGGGCCTCGGCCTCGCGCTCGTCAAGCGTCACATCGAGGCGCTCGGTGGGACCGTCGAGGTCGAGTCGACGGTGGGCCAGGGCGCGACGTTCACCATCCGCTTGCCACGCGTCCAGGAGGTTGCATGACCCGGATCCTGGTCATCGAAGATGATCCCTCGATCCGGATGGGGCTCGAGGACACGCTGACGGCGAAGGGCTACGAGGTCGAGGCCGTCGGTCGCGGCGTCGAGGGCGCCGAGCGCGCGAGCTCGGGCAAGTTCGATCTCATCGTGCTCGATGTCATGTTGCCCGACATCGACGGCTTCGAGGTCTGCCGGCGAATTCGCAACAGCCCCGCCCGCAAGGTCGCCGTGATCATGCTCTCGGCCCGCGGCGCCGAGCTCGATCGCGTTCGCGGCCTCGAGCTGGGTGCCGACGACTACGTGACCAAGCCGTTCTCGCTGATGGAGCTCCTCGCGCGCGTGGCCTCGGTGCTCCGCCGCGCTCACGGCGAGACCATCGAGCCCGTGGCGCTCGCCTTCGGCGGCATCGACATCGATCTCATCGGCCAGGTCGCGACCCGGCGCGGCAAGAAGATCGAGCTACCAAGCCGCGCCTTCGCGATTCTCAAGGTGTTCGCCCGCCGCCCCGGCGAGGTCGTCAGCCGCGACACGCTGCTCGACGAGGCCTGGGGCTACGACGACTACCCGAACACGCGCACCGTCGACAATCACCTGGTCAAGCTCCGCCGCGCGCTCGAGGACGAGCCTGACAAGCCGCGCTACCTGATCACGATCCACGGGGCGGGCTACAAGCTCGACGTCACCCGCGAAGCCGTACGGTTCGCCGGAGATCGGCGGTGACGAGGTGGTGACAAGGTTTTGCGAGACCGTGACGTCTGGCGCAGACGCGCCTGCTACTCGTGATGCTGGCGAGGTGATCGCGTCGGCACTCGGGCCTGTCATCGGTGGGCATCGCCCGGGTGTCGGCGCATCTCCGTCGTTCGGGGGAACCTCTCTGTTCGCGGGCGCTCGTGGGTCCGCACAGGTGTCTCCGTCCGCACGGGTATCTCCGTCCACGCGGACCACTCCGTTGTTGGGAGGAAGAGGCAGAGCCGCCAAGGGCGCCAAAAACGCCAAGCAGAGATGGATCAAGCTCGCTGCGCTCGCCAGCACGTCGCC
>JACCQV010000091.1 GCA_013813945.1 Deltaproteobacteria bacterium
ATCGACGGGTCGTAGGAACAGCTCGGGCAACACGGCATAGTCGGTCGCCGTCGCGACCTGAAGGTGCGCGGCGCGTGCGCGATCCATCAGGGTGTCGAGCGACACCGACGTGAAGTGATTGTTGGTCCGGACGCCACTCGCGGTCGGTGGCACCCCCGCGAGGATCGAGACGTAGTTGGGCCGCGACCAGGTCGGGTAGTGCGACTGCGCTTCGAGGTCGAGGCCACGCCGGCGCAGCTCGTCCAGGAACGGCAGCTCGTGCGACCGATCGCTGCGCAGGCCGTCGATGATCACGACGAACACGCGGCGAGCAAGACGTGGAGTCTCCACCGGGAGGACGACCGGAGTGGTGCGCGCGAGCGCGGGCTCGACGAGCTCGAGCTCCCGGGTGAAGGCCTTCCCTGCGGTGCCGGCGCGCAGCGCACCGAACGCGCTCGCCGCGAGCAGCACCAGCGCCGCGACCATGGCTGGTCGGGTGCGCGGGGGCCGTGCGGCTGCCATCGCCAAGCGTACCGTGCCGCGCGGAAGTGTCTAGCTGACTTGCTTGCGCAGGGCGGCGACCTGGTCTGCCGAGCCGAGGACCACGAGCGTCATCCCGGGAATGATCTTCTCGTCACCGTCCGGGTTGTAGGTCCATGTACCAGACTCGCTCGGCCGCAGCGCGAGGACGTTCATCCCGAACCTCTCGAGGATGCGCGCATCCTTGAGGGTCGAGCCGAGGTCCGTGGACGCGTTGATCGTGACGTCTTCGATCCGGTATGCAGCGCGCTTGTCGCGCAGCATGTCGTCGAGGAACTTCACGACCGAAGGGCGCACCATCTCCGAGACCATCCGCATGCCACCGATGTAGTTCGGCGAGACCACCGCGTCGGCGCCGGCGCGCTTGAGCTTCTCGATGTGCGAGAGCTCCGCGCAGCGAGCGACGATCCGCATTCCGGGATTGGTCTGGCGGCCCGAGACCGCGAGATAGAGGTTGTCCTTGTCCGAGGCCAGTGCGGCGACCAGCCCGCGTGCGCTCACGAGGTTCACGGTCGCCATGAGGTCGTCATCGGTCGCATCGCCGACGAGGTAGGAGTACTCGGCCTTCGGAAAGTCGTCGGCGATCTCCTTGAGAACGTGCTCGTCCAGATCGATCGCGACAACCGGAACGTTGGTCTTCAGCAGCTCCTCGATGACATTGCGCCCCGTGCTGCCGGCGCCGCACACCACGACGTGATCTTTCATGCGTTTCATCCGTTTCTTCAGGCGTGACGCGAACAGAACATTCTTGAGATCACCCTCGACGATGAAGGCCGTGATCGTCGACGCGAAGTACACGATGCTGCCGGTGCCGAACAGCAAGAGCACGATCGTGAACGCGCGCGCGTACTGGACCGTCTCCATGGGCGGGTTGACGAGCGTCTCGCCGTACCCCACCGTGGTCACCGAGATCACGGTCATGTACATGCAGTCCCAGAACTGCCAGCGGCCGTCGCCGATCACGTAGTAGCCGGCGGCGCCGCCGAACACGACAATCACGAGGCCGAGCACCCCCAGGAGCAGCCGTTTGACGAGCGGAGACATCGACCCGGCGTGACGATACCAAAGGTTTGCTGCTATGAACCGCGCATGCAGCTCCTCGCCAGCTACCTGTCGGGATCGTGGTCGCAGGGATCGGGTACCCGGACGACGCTGGTCAACCCGGCGACCGAGGTCCCGCTCGCCGAGGTGGCCGGCACCGGGCATGACTTCGCCGGCGCGTTCGCGCACGCACGCACCCTCGGAATCCCCGCACTCGGCGCGCTGACGTTCGCGCAGCGCGGTGCGCTCCTCGGCACGCTCGCCAAAGCGATCCACGGTGCGCGCGAGGAGCTGATCAACCTCGCGGTCGCGAACGGTGGCAACACGCGCGGCGACGCGAAGTTCGACGTCGACGGCGGTGCGCTCACCCTGTCGTATTACGCGGAGCTCGGCGCGAAGCTGGGGTCGACCACGCTGCTGGCAGACGGCGAGCCGATCCAGGTCGGCCGCACGGCGCGGATGGGTGGTCAGCATGTCTGGGCCCGCCGGCGCGGCGTCGCGGTGCATATCAACGCATTCAATTTTCCCGGCTGGGGACTCTGCGAGAAGCTGGCCTGCTCGCTGCTCGCCGGGATGCCGACGATCACGAAGCCGGCGACCGCGACGGCCATGGTCGGTCACCGCATGGTCGAGCTGTTCGCGCCGCTCCTTCCGGCAGGCGCACTGCAGCTCCTCGTCGGGCCGGCAGGCACGCTCCTCGACCACGTCGGCCCAGGAGACGTCGTGGCCTTCACCGGCGGTAGTGCGACCGCGCGCATGCTGCGTGGTCACGCGAAGATCATCGAGCACTCGGTGCGCCTGAACATCGAGGCGGACAGTTTGAACGCGGCGATCCTCGGCCCGGATGTCGATCTCACGAGCGAGACCGGCGGTCTGTTTCTGGCCGACGTCGTCCGCGACATGACGCAGAAGACTGGCCAGAAGTGCACGGCGATTCGCCGCGTGCTCGTGCCCGCCGGCAAACAAGCCGATGTGTTCGACGCTCTGCGCGAGCGTCTCGGCGGGATCGCCATCGGTGATCCATCGCGGGACGATGTCCGCATGGGCCCCCTCGCGACCGCGCAGCAGAAGACCGATGTCCTCGCCGGGATCGCGCGACTTGCCGCTGCGACCGAGGCCGTGTTTGGCGGAACCGGAGACGTCACACCCGTCGGCGTTCCCGCCGGCAAGGGCTTCTTCGTCGGCCCCGTGGTGCGCTCGGCCAAGGACGCGATGAACTGTGAGCCCCTCAACGAGCACGAGGTGTTCGGTCCGGTGACCACCGTCGCGCCGTACTCAGGCGACGCCGCGTACGCCGCCGACTTCGTTGCTCGCGGTCAGGGCTGCCTTGTCAGCTCCGCGTACTCCGACGAGCGCGACTGGGTCGCGACGTTCGTGGGTGCCGCGTCGCCGTGGGCGGGCCGACTCTACCTCGGCTCCGCGAAGATGGCCGCGATGAGCCCCGGCCCGGGCACCGCCCTGCCCTCGCTGCTCCACGGCGGCCCTGGTCGTGCCGGCGGTGGCGAGGAGCTCGGCGGCGAGCGCGGCCTTCAGTTCTACATGCAGCGCACCGCGCTCGAGGGTGACGCGAGCGTCCTCAAGTCTCTGCTCGGCGGCGGCTGATCGCGGTCGTGAGACCTGGCACTCCCAACTGCTGATCAGGAAAGCGTCGGCGGCCGGCGGCGGACCGCGGCGGGCGTCTCGGGATCCGGATCGAGCATCGGCAACAGGTTCACCAGCTCGCGCGCGACGTGGCGGCAACGGTGGCGAACGAAGTCGATGCCGTACGGATCGGAGAGCAGTACGATCAGCGCGCAGTCGTACCAGAAGCTCATCGCGTAGGCTTCGAGGTCGACGATCTCGCCGTACGAGCTTCCGGGTGCGTGGGTGTTGAACGCGCGACGGGCGAGGAACTGCCAGCGGGAAGCCTCTGCCTCATCAGGCTCGCGTGCAGAAGCGATCAGGACCGGCGCCGCGCCGTGCTTGCTGCGGATGACGAACGCGTTACTCGCACGATCGATGCTCGCGAGGCCCTGGAGGTACGTGGAGATCCGATCGGTGACGCGATCCTTCGACGGCACGAGCCCGGGCGAGACCATGATCTCGGGCAGACGTGCCACCTCCCAGCGCCGGCGGATCGCACGGAGCTGCCGCGTGATCCGCTCGAAGGCGGGCTCGATCGTGTGCTCGTGATTGGTGCGCGTTCCGAGCTCGACCCGGAGGTACTCACCGCCGCCAAGCGCCAGCGTCCGCGCCGGCACGCCCGTGCGCAGGTCGTCGTTCTCCACGATCCGAGCGGAGACCGCACCGATCTCGTCGACGAGCTCACGCAACGCCTGCCGGACCTCATCCTCGAGCGCGGTTTCGCTCATCCGCCATGCTCCGCTGGAACGAACGTCGCGGACACCATCGTGGTCGGTTGCGGATAGAACAGGTAATTCGCGATCGAGGGTTTCGCGCTGCCGAGGCCGTAGGCGTCGGGCCAGGTTCCGGGCAGAAAGCCCGGTGGCGCATGGGCGATATCGCCGAAGTCGACGTGGGTCAGCTCGTACGCTGGCAAGATCGCGACGAGCTTCTGCATCCGAGGCAGGAGCGGTGCGTCGTAGACCCCCGCGCGTGGCCGCTCGCGAACGACGAAGCCACCGTCGGTACGGACGAGATCGATTCCGACCTGCTGGACCGCTGCGACCCGCGTTCGCTGGCTGATCACGACGCGCAGGTACTGCTCTTCGATGGCATCCGCCGTCAGCCACTCCTCGGGGATCGCGACTCCGTGATCGCGGACCTGCACGATGCACGGCGCGCGGCCGAGGCACAGGATGTAGATGTAGTCGCAGGGCTCTTCCTCGCTGCCCATGCGGACGAACGTCGCGGCCTTGAGCTCGGTCGAAAGCTCCTCGGCGATCGCGGCGAGCTCATCGGCATCGATCCCGGACCACGAGCTGTCGTCTGCTTCCCCCCACGTGCGAGTCGGATACAGCTCCTCCATCGCCTGCTCGACCGTGCCCATCATCTGGCCCTTGTGGTCGTCGCAGCCCGCCTTCCCCTTGCAGTTCGTGCAACCGCCCATGCTAGAGGCTCGTGCGCTCCGACATCGGCAGCGACAGTCCAAACCCTTCGTGCAGACAGCGCACCGCGAGCTCGGCGTACTTGCGCGCGATCACGCACGAGATCTTGATCTCGCTCGTCGAGATCAACTGGATGTTGATGTTGTCGGCGGCGAGCAGCTGGAACATCGTCTTCGCCACACCGGCGTGCGAGCGCATGCCGACTCCGACCACGCTGACCTTGCAGATCTCGTCGTCGTAGCTGACGCGCTCGCCGTCCTTGCCGACGAGCTCGGGAACCTTGGCGCGAAGGATCTCGACCGTCCGCTTGCGATCGCCCTTCGGCACCGTGAACGTCAGGTCCGTGGTGCCGTCGTACGCCTGGTTCTGCACGATCATGTCGACGGAGACGCCTGCGTCCGCGAGGGGTGCGAACAGCCGGCCGGCGACGCCCGAGGTATCCGGAAGATCCTCGCAGGTGATCTTGGCCTCGTCCTTGGCAACGGTGACTCCCGAAACAACGACTTTCTCCATGGCGCTCTCCTCCGGGACGACCCACGTCCCCTCGACATCCGAGAAGCTCGAACGAACGTGAATCTTCACGCCGTACTTCATGCCGAGCTCGACCGATCGAATCTGCAGGACCTTCGCGCCGAGTGACGCGAGCTCGAGCATCTCTTCGTAGCTGATGCGATCGATCTTGCGTGCCGTCGGCACGACGTTGGTATCGGTCGTGTAGACACCGTCGACGTCCGTGTAGATCTCGCAGACATCCGCGTTGAGCGCGGCTGCG
>JACCQV010000130.1 GCA_013813945.1 Deltaproteobacteria bacterium
GGTCTCGAGTCCTGGCTCCTCGGGATTCCCGGTATGGAGCTGACGACGTTGGAGATGGGGCATTTCAATGGCTACCCGCTGCGCGTCGATCCGGGATCGACGCGCGGTGGCGAGTTCGTGTGGGCAAAGCAGCCGCCGCAGAAGTTGTTCGATCAGCTGCGCGCGCTCGCCGTCGATCCAGCGAAGGGCATCGTCCAGGTCAATCATCCGCGCCAGGCCGTGCTCGGCTACTTCGCCCAGTTCTTCGTCGACTCGGCGACCGCGCTGCCGTACACGCCCGCAGGCATCCTCGGCGTGTTTGCACCGTACGGCGATGAGTTCCAGGCGGACAAGGTGAGCTACGACTTCGACGCGATCGAGCTACTGACGGGCAACCGGATCGAAGATGTTCATGACTTCCGCGCACCGTCGCCGCTGCCGCCCGGTCCGTTTCCGAATCCACAGCCGGTACCCGGGCAGATCGTCGTGGGGACCGATGGCAGGCCGAAGTTCCCCGGCGTCGTCGAGACCTGGTTCACGATGCTCGATCGCGGCCACAAGGCGACGGGGGTGGGCACGTCCGACAGCCATCAACTCCTCGGCGATGAGCCGGGCTACGCGCGCACGCTGCTGTTCGTGGGCGTGGGCAAGGACATCCCGGGTGGCTATTCGCGCGACGACGTGACCGAGGCGATCCGCGCGCACCACGCGATCACGACGAACGCGCCGTTCCTCGAGATGACGATCAACGACGCGATCATCGGCGACACGACCATCGTGCAAGGAGGGCAGGTCGAGATCAAGATCCGCGTCCAGGCGCCGAGCTGGGCGCAGGTCGATCGCATGCTGCTCTACTCGAACGCGGGGGCGATCCTGGCGACGATTCCGATTCCCGCAGGACAGGGCGAGGACTTCGAGACGATCCAGCGCGTCAGTATCGCGCGCGATAGCTGGTTCGTCGCGGAGGTGTTCGGTACGCAGAACATGTTCCCGGTCGTGTCGCCGGTCGAGTACCCACCCCTGGACGCCACGGTGATCATCACGGCGCTGTCCGCGGGGTTCGATCTATCGAGCCTGCCGATCGCGTCGAACCTGCGGCCCTCGCTGGTGCACCCGACGCGGCCGTATGCGATCACGAATCCGATCTGGGTCGACATCGACGGCAACGGGTGGACCCCGCCACGCGGCGCCTTGCCGCGCACGGCAGGCTCTCCGCAGCCGCGCCCCGATGTCCGCTCGCAGTTCGAAGCGCTGCCGGAGTTCACTCCGTGAGGCGCCTGCTGAGGACGGTCGCACTGGCCAGTCTGGTAGCCACGCTGGCTGGGGAAGCGGCCTGGGGCCACACGTTCCCCGCAGCGCGTCATGTCGTCGTGCAAGTCGAGCCATGCGAGCTGGTGGTGCTCGTGGGCTACCGCCCGGGTTCGGGCGAACCCACCGAGACGATCCTGTCGCGCGCGGCCAGCGCCCCGAAATCACAGCTGCTGGACGCGCTGCGCGATGTCCTGGCGGCGTTTGCGATGGCGCCCCTGACGATCTCGCTCGACGGCAAGCCCTTGGTGCCCACGAATGTCCGCGCGAAGATCGGCATCGAACCAGGCGGCGCGCGGCCGATGGTGGTGCTGCTGGTGACCTATCCGCTCGGGGCCGGCAAGGCGCTCGAGCTACGCACCAAGGATCCTCGTAGCACGCGGATATCGTGGCAGGATCGCCGGAGCGAGCGCGTGACGATCTCGGACGCTCCCGCGCAGGGTAAATGGCATTCCGGCGTGGCCTCTTTCTTGCTGAGTCTGTCCCCATCATGGGGAAGCTCGGTATGCGCGGCACCATCTTCGCTCTCGGACTCGTCGCCGGCTCGCTGATCGGTTGCGATCAGGAGTACGACCCCGACGCGCCCGCGATCGATCCGAACGCTCCGCTGGTTCACATCACGTCCCCGACGCGCGGCACCTTTGCCGGCGACGTCGGCACCGTGACCGTCACCGGCACGGCGACCGATAACGAGTCGGTCGAGTCGGTCACCATCAATGGCATCCCGGCGACGTTGCTCGCCGATGGCACGTTCATCGCGCAGGTTCCCGTCACGGCCGGCACGAACCTCCTCCACGCGATCGCGAAGGACACCCAGGGCAACCAGGGCAAGGAGACTCGCGCGGTCGCCGCCGGTCCGATGGAGCCAATCTCCCAGATGGTCCCGAGCTCGATCACCGCTTCGATGACGGCGCAGACGTTCGATGCAATCGGGCGCGGCATCACCGGCTACATGACGACTGGCAACCTCACGGCAGCGGCGCAGCCGATGAATCCGGTGGTCAACTACGGCGCGCCCAACGGCCCCGACTGCCTGTACGCACAGGCTCGCATCACTAGCGTCACGGTCGGCTCGACGTCCAAGATCACGCTCGCCCCGCAGCGCGGAGGCATCTACCTCGAGGCCGACCTCGTCAGCCCGAACGTCAACATGGGCCTGGCGTGGGCGGTCTCCTGTTTCGACGGCTCGCGCAACGTCTCGGTCGGTGCGTCGCGCATCAAGATCACGGGCGTCCTCAAGCTCGGCGTCAACGGCGACAAGTTCGAGATTCACCTCGACGACGAGGATGTTCGCATCACCGGCTTCAACGTGGAGCTCGGTGGCGTCCCCGGTGACGTCATCAACTATCTGTCGCTCGACACGGCAATCGGTCCGATCCTCGCCCTCATGGTCGAGCGGTTCGCGGTTCCATACGTCAACAGGTCGCTCGCGGCACTCAACGCGACCAAGACCGTGGACGTGCTCGGCACCATGGTGGACATCAAGGTTCGCCCCGCGCGGATCGACGTCGACATCCCCGGCGCCGTGATCGAGCTCGACACCCAGTTCCGCGCTCACGGCGACACGGTATCGCCGGGCTTCGTCTACGTGACCAACCAGGTGCCGGTCATGGACATGAACCGCGGCTTCGAGCTCGCGATGGCCGACGACGGTATGAACCAGCTCCTCGGCAGCTTCTGGGCCGCCAAGGGCATGGAAGGTGGCTTCGATCTCAAGACCGGGAGCTACGGCGAGGTTGGCGTGCTGTACGACCGCGCCGAGATCCAGGCGAAGCTGCCACCGTTCGTCGATGCGAGTGGCGAGAAGCTGGTGCTCACGGTCGGCGACATGCTGGTGACGTTCAAGGACGGCGCGAAGATCGCCACTCAGATCGCGATCAACGGCGAGGTCGAGATCTCCGTGGTCCCCGATGCGACCGGCGCGCTCCGGCTCGATGTCGGTACGCCGACGATCTATGTCGACGTCCTCGACGAGAACGTCGATGGCGCGAATCAGCTGTCCAACGCGCAGTTCGAGGCGGTCTCCTCGTTCGCACTGTCGCGGATCATCGCGTTCGGCTCGGGTGCGCTCGGTGCCGTTCCGCTGCCCGCATTCGGTGGTGTCGCGGTGCAGAATGTCGGCGTCACGGAGGAGCACGGCTACCTCGTGGTCGGCGGCGATATCCAGTAACAATTTGGGCGGGCCTGTGAACTCCGCCACAGCGGATCTGCCCTAATTACTCGAGGCTTGACCCCTGGGGGGCCTTCGAGGGACACCCCTTTGCCGAGGGGCCCCATGAAGAACAGCCGAGTCGACTGGGTAGTGGCGATCACCGCGATCGTCTTCGCGGTGTCATGTAGCGGGAGCGGCTGCGGCGGCTGCGGCTTCGAGC
>JACCQV010000172.1 GCA_013813945.1 Deltaproteobacteria bacterium
ATCGAGCACGACGTCATGGTCATCGGCGCCGGCGGTGCCGGGCTCCGCGCGGCGATCTCGTGCAGCGGCCAGCAGCTCAACACGGGCGTGATCTCGAAGAGCCTCCTCGGCAAGGCGCACACGGTCATGGCCGAGGGCGGCATGGCCGCGGCGATGGGTAACGTCGATCCGCGCGACAACTGGAAGGTCCACTTCCGCGACACGATGCGCGGCGGCAAGTTCCTCAACGTCTGGCGCATGGCCGAGCTGCACGCGCAGCAAGCACCGGATCGCGTCCGCGAGCTCGAGGAGTGGGGCGCCGTCTTCGACCGCACGAAGGAAGGCCTGATCTCGCAGCGCAACTTCGGCGGACATCGCTATCCGCGGCTCGCGCACGTCGGTGATCGCACCGGTCTCGAGCTGATCCGCTCGCTGCAGGACCACGGAATCCACCAGGGCATCGACTTCCACATGGAGGTCACCGCGCTCGAGCTGCTCAAGGACGGCGATCGGATCTCCGGCGTGCTCGCGTATCGCCGCGAGACCGGTCGGTTCGTCGTGTTCAAGTGCAAGGCCGTCATCCTCGCCACCGGCGGTGGTGGCAAGGCGTGGCCGGTCACGTCGAACTCGTGGGAGTACACGGGCGACGGCATCGCGATGGCGTACGACGCCGGCGCCGAGCTGATGGACGTCGAGTTCACGCAGTTCCACCCGACCGGCATGGTGTGGCCGCTCTCGGTTCGCGGAATTCTCGTCACCGAAGGCGTTCGTGGTGACGGCGGAATTCTCAAGAACAACAAGGGCGAGCGGTTCATGTTCAACTACATCTCCGAGCGCTTCGCTCCGGAGACCGCGAACACCGTCGAGGAGGCCGATCGCTGGCTCGCCGGCGACAAGT
Source organism: Deltaproteobacteria bacterium (assembly GCA_013813945.1). Classification (GTDB taxonomy): domain Bacteria; phylum Myxococcota_A; class Polyangia; order Haliangiales; family Haliangiaceae; genus JABFXX01. Next base: position 878 of record JACCQV010000172.1, read on the forward strand.
CCGCGCGCCGCCCGCCCGAGCTCCTCACTCGCGACGAGGTCGCGCGTGCGATCACCGCCGAGGTCAAGGCCGGCCGCGGCTCGCCGCACGGTGGCGTGTTCCTCGACATCGCGTCGCGCGTTCCCGCCGACGTGATCCGCCGCAAGCTGCCGTCGATGTATCACCAGTTCAAGGAGCTGGCCGAGGTCGACATCACCAAGGAGCCGATGGAAGTCGGCCCGACGCTGCACTACTTCATGGGCGGCATCCGCGTCGACGCCGACTCGCAGCAGACGACCGTCCCCGGCCTGTTCGCGTGCGGCGAGTGCGCCGCGGGCCTCCATGGCGCGAACCGGCTCGGCGGCAACTCGCTCTCGGATCTGATCGTGTTCGGCAAGCTCGCCGGCGATGGCGCGAAGGCGTACATCGGCGCGCTGTCGTCGTCGCCGAAGACCCAGAACGACCAGATCACCGGAGCGATCCGGCGTGCGACCGAGATCCTCAACCGCGAGACCGGTGAGAACCCGTACCTGCTCCACGCCGACCTCGAGAAGACGATGGCCAAGGGCGTCGGCATCGTGCGCAAGGCCGACGAGCTCGAGACCGCGATCGCGGAGCTCGAGGAGCTCAAGGTCAAGGCGCAGACGATGAAGGCGCCCGGTGCGAGCCAGTACAACCCGGGCTGGCACGAGGCGCTGTCGATGAAGTCCCTGCTCGTCACCTCCGAGGCGGTCACCCGCGCGGCGCTGATGCGCGAGGAGAGCCGCGGTGCGCACACCCGGCTCGATCACCCGGGCGAGAGCGCCGAGTGGGTCAAGTACAACGTGATCATCAAGAAGGGCTCCGACGGCAAGATGGAGGTCGAGAAGCGACCCAAGCCGGAAGGCCCCGCGAACCTCGTCGCGATCGCGAATGCAAAGATCGAAGACCTCGAGTCCGGCAAGGTCGGCGCGGACGCTACCTAGGAGCACCCCATGGCAAAACGACACTTCAAAGTCTGGCGGGGCAACATCGAGGGTGGCGAGTTCAAGGAGTTCCAGGTCGACGTCGATCCCGGAATGGTCGTGCTCGACGTCCTCCACCGCATCCAGGCCCAGCAGGCCAACGACCTCGCGCTGCGCTGGAACTGCAAGGCCGGCAAGTGCGGCTCGTGCAGCATGGAGATCAACGGCAAGCCGAAGCTCGCATGCATGACGCGCATGAACTCTTTCACCGAGGAAGAGACCATCACGTGTCAGCCGCTCAAGACGTTCCCGGTGATGAAGGACCTCGTCTGTGACGTCTCGTTCAACTACGAGCAGAACAAGCGGATCCCGAAGTTCAAGCCGAAGCCGCGCGATGCGGACGGCCAGTACCGGATGTACCAGGAGGACGTCGACCGCGTTCAGGAGTTCAGGAAGTGCATCGAGTGCTACCTGTGCCAGGACGTCTGTCACGTGCTCCGCGATCGTGATGGTCGCGAGAAGCAGACCTTCATCGGTCCGCGCTTCATGATCCGGGTCGCCAGCCTCGAGATGCATCCGCTCGACACCGAGGATCGGATCCCCGAGCTCAAGAAGGAGTTCGGTTCCGGCATGTGCAACATCACGCGGTGCTGCACCGAGGTCTGCCCCGAGCACATCGGGATCACGGACAACGGCATCATCCCGCTGAAGGAGCGCGTCGTGGATCGGTACTACGACCCGGTCGCGATCATCGGCCGCAAGTTGTTCGGGATCCGCAAGCGCACCTGAGTGCGTGCGTGGATCGCGGCCGGGATCGTGCTCCCCGCCTGCGGGCGCCTTGGCTTCGACGCGACGGATCCGGATGCCGCGACTCCGCTCGTCCGGTGCCTCGAGGACACGTTCGCCGACGGCGACAGCGTGGGGTGGATGCCTCGCGAAGGCGATTGGTCGGTGACTCTCACTCCAGGTCTGGATGGCTCCCCAGCTCTGCGAGGCGGTGGCTTCGGTGCCGGGCACCAGGTCATCACGCACTCCGCGATCGCGGGGATCACGCGCGCTCGCATCACCCTTGATTACAAGATCATGGACGCCGGGGCCGGTGACTTCGTCGTCGACCTGATGGCTACCGGGTGGACGGTACGCCAAGATCCGCACTACGGGGTGCAGCTGTTCCCGCCTGGCAGCGACAGCACCCCCGACGAGATCAAGTGGGAGACGCCGTTCGCGGTGCGCCAGCTCGCGTTCCACGAACCGAGTGCCGCCGCCGGAACCTGGCATCGGCTCGTGATCACGTTCGCTGCGGACCACGCGATCGATGTCGTGCTTGACGGCGCGCCCTACATGGCCAGTGGCGCTGATGCGACGGTGGATGGCCCGTTCGACATCGCGCTCCACGTGTTCAACGATGCGTTCATCGACAACGTGGTCATCGACTGCGCGCGCTGAGCGCGATCAGAACGCGGGCTTGATCGCGTGCCGGCGCTCGGGGACGGTGACGATCTTCGCGCGCACGAGAAACGGTGCGGGATCGACGTAGGTAGTCTCGATGCCGTCGCCACTCGCGCCCGGGTGCTTGGGGACCTCGAGGCTGAAGTGCAGGTGCGGCGCCGCGGAGTAGACCGCCGTCGCGCCCAGCGTGCCGATGTACTGACCGCCGCGCACGTAGTCGCCGACCTGGAGGTCCGCCGCCACATCGTCCATGTGCATGTACGCTGTCAGCGTTCCGTCGTCGTGCTGGAGCCGGACGTAGCGACCGCTGCGGCCGTCCGAACCGAGCTCCTTGCGCTCGACACGAACCACCGTGCCGGCCGCCACCGCGACGAGCGGACGACCGCGTGGTCCATCGAGATCGACGCCGCAATGGCCGGAGCCACACTCGCTTCGCTCGACGCCGACCCTGGTCGCACCGAAGTGACGCGTCGAGCGCTCCGGCATCAACTCGGCACTGTTCGTGACCGGATGAATCCAGCCGCCGAGGGAGGTGAACGCCACGTCCAGGCGAATGCCGTCGTGCACGGGCACCGGGTACCACTCCGCGATCGAGGTCTCCCTCACCATCGAGGGAGCAGGTGCAATCTCGTTCGAAGCGACCGCATCACGAATGCTGACGGGCTCAGCCGTTTCGATCTCGATGTTCGCCAGCGATGTCGGCGATGCGGAGAGATCCGTGCCATGCGCGAAGCCGGCCGCGGTGAGTGCGAGCGCAGAGATCGCGATGCCGAGGCTGCGCCCCGACAGCGCCGATGGCCGCGGAGCGATGATCGCGATCGGTTGCGCAGCGACGACCCTCGGCACATCGCGACGATCCCAGCACTCGCGGTGCCATAACTCGACGCCACCCGTCGCTGTGACGAACGGACGTCCCTCATGCAATCCGACCACGCCACGACAGCGCGGACATCCGACAGCCACCATGCGATCACGCTAACAAAACGCGCGCGAGCAATCCGCCGACGAGACCACCGTTCTGACTGTCGCCAGACGCCCTACATCTTGCGCATGATGACGAGGTGGCTCGTATGCCCCCTGGAGCCATCGTAGTAGCCGAAGCGGAACCGGAGATCTCGCCTGGTCTGCGTGTCCCACTCGTCGCGCCAGTTCTTCGCGATCTCCTTGCCGGCGCTGATGTGCGGCACCTTGAACGCACCGTAGGTCTCGTACTCGAAGCCCGCGGGCTTGCCGAACTTGGGCGGGACGCCCGTCGCGTCTGACACCATCCACACCACGTTCTCGAGCAGATACGACCGGATGTTGGAGAACTCCGGCCACGACAGCAGGTAGCTCGCTGCCTTCGTCATCCCGGCAACCGCCCCCTTCGAACGCAGGTGCGCGAGCACGCGTGGATCTTTCTTCGTGTGGGTGTCGTCGAGGTTGGCCTGGATGTGCCGGTAGATCTGTACGCGACCGCCGGGCTTCTTGAACTGCAACTCGGCGTTCGCGAACACACGGTTGCGGGAATCGGCTCGCGCTGTCACCGGCGGTGCTGCCGCGACGGACGCCGGAGTGAGGTAGCTGATCGCACCCGTGTCGGTGAGCGTGAAGTAGCGCAAGCCGACAATCTCGAAGCCGTGGATCTTCAGAGCGGAGAGCCCGAACACGAGCTGCGTCGGCAACGCGCCGCTGCGCATCGCCGAGATCATGTTCATCGTGTTCGAGAAGTTCACCTTGTACAGAAACCGCAGCTCGTCGCGAATCGTCTGCATCGCGCGCTCGAGTGCGGGGCTCATGCGAGCGGCCTTGCCGTTCGTTGCAGGAACGGCGAGTCCCTCGAGCGTGCGCGGATCGCCTGCGGGCTCGAGCGACAGCGTCGTGATCTCGTCGGCGTCCGGGTACACGGTCAGGGCCGTGGACAGATCACCGCCGGCGAACGGATACACGACCTTCTTGGGCACCGTGCTCGGGACCTTGTCCGCGAAGAACGGCTTCGCCTTGACGACCCACGCAGCGCGATAGTCCTCCTGCGCGCGATTGACGATCGTGCAGTGCTTCGTCAGATACGTCGCGGGCACCGCAGCCGGAGCGCTCGCTTCACCACACGCGCCGACCGCGAACAATGCGAGTGCGGCCTGCGTGAACTCTGCGGCGGCGGCGGGGGGGTGCCCAGCACCAGGCGGCGGCGCGGCCGCTACGACAGTAGCCGCGAGAACCAGGACAGCAGCGATCACGCGAAGGCGCATGGGTCGCGGACTATGCAACGCCCGGTCGTCCCGTCACAAGCGTTCGTGGAGAGTGAGCTGCATCGTAGTGCCGTCGCGCACGATCGTGAGTGCGAGAGAACCCTTCGCGCGCCGCAGGATCTCGGCGAGGGCGATCCGATGCGCGACCTTGTGGCCCTGCGCCGCGATCACGAGGTCACCGAGCACGAGTCCCAGCGCCGGCACCGGCGTGGTCAGTCGGAGGCCCTCGACCACTCCATTTGCGACGACGGGGGCGAGCGATGCATCGATCAGCGGCGTGACCGCCGCCCCGAGCGCACGGACTTCGAGGCGATTACCGGGCCCGCACGAGAGCAGCGCCCCCGCGTTCGGCGGGCATCGGAAGGTCGCCTGCGCCGGCGGCGAGACCGTGCCGTGCGCCGCGATCACGGCGCGCGTTGCAGCGGCAAGATCGGCGTCGGCCGCTCCGCCGAGCCGCGCCACGATCTGCGTACCGCTGCGCGTGACCTCGATGTGGCTGCCGAGCGGCGCGGTCGCCGGCTCGCGGCGCAGCGCCGTGACGTAGCTGCGCATGCGGCTCTCGATCATGTCCGCGACCAGTGGACCGAACAGCGGATCCGGATCGAGCGCGAGCCAGGCCTCGAGCGGCGCCGGACTCGCCGTCGCGATCGCGGAGCCCCCCGGAACATCGAACGCCAACGCGATCGGTGCGGTGGTCAGATA
>JACCQV010000179.1 GCA_013813945.1 Deltaproteobacteria bacterium
GAACTGACACGCGAACACGTTGTTCGTGCGAATCGCGGCGGTGATCCGGATGCCGTGCTCCGCGTCGAGTGCGAGCACCGCGGGGTCGGTGGGAACCGCGTGATACGAGTGCGTGAAGTAGAAGTGCGCGCCGTCATCGATTCCGGAGAGCAGCGGGTCGGGTTTGAGTTGCATGCAGCGGTTCCATCCGATGTGCGGGATCTTGAGCGCGCGGTCGCCAGGAACGAGCTTGATCACATGACCGGCGACGACCCCAAGGCCGGCGCAGGGACCTTGCTCCTCGCTTTCATCGAACAGGATCTGCATGCCGAGGCAGATGCCGAGGTATGGGCGGCCGCTCGCGATCGCCTCGCGCAAGGCGTCGCCGAGGCCGCGCTCGAGGAGGCCGCGCATGAACACGCCGAAGGCTCCCTGTCCGGGCACGACGATCTTGTCGGCCCGACGCACGACGTCCGGATCGCGCGTCACGACGACATCGCCGCCGACCTGCGCGAGCGCCCGTTCTACCGAGCGCAGGTTGCCCGAGCAAACGTCGACGATCGCGATCACGCGATCAGCGTACCTTTGGTCGACGGCACGGCACCGCCGAGGCGCGGATCGATCTTGGTCGCCATGTCGCACGCCCGGGCGAACGCCTTGAAGATGCACTCGATCGTGTGGTGTGCGTTGCCACCGTAGTGGAGCAGCACGTGGAGATTGCACTGCGCGCGCGTGGCGAACGCCGCGAAGAATTCTTTCGCGAGCTCGCAGTCGAAATCCCCGATCCACTTGCCGTCGAGGCCCGCGACCTTCCAGACGAACGCGGGGCGTCCGCAAAAATCGACAGCGACGGTCACGAGGACCTCGTCCATGGGGAGCGTCGCCGACCCATAGCGGACGATGCCGGCGCGATCGCCGAGCGCTTGCTCGAATGCGGTTCCGAGCACGAGGCCGGTGTCCTCGACGGTGTGGTGCCCGTCGATCTCGATGTCGCCCGCGGCCTTCAGTGTCAGGTCGAACACGCCATGCCGAGCGAATGCGTCGAGCATGTGGCTCAAGAACGGGATCGGGGTGTGGATTCCGCGCACGCCGGTGCCGTCGAGAGCCAGCTCGATCTGGACCTGCGTCTCCTTGGTGTTCCTCTCGATCGAAGACGTCCGCGCCACGTCTCCTTGTATCAGCTGGGTAGCGATCGTACAACGAACGCATGGTTCGGCATCCCTGGACGATTGCTACTGTTCTTCTCCTGACGGCCTGCGGTGGCGGTGACAAGAAGGACGTGAAGAAGCCCGTCGCTTCGAAGGACCCGACGGTGGCTCCCAAGAAGGAGACCGAGGAGGAGCGTGAGACCAAGCGGATCGCCGCGGCTCACGCTCTCATCCCTGATGGGAGCTCCTGTCTACCGGTCGCGCTCAAGGAGCCGGGGGCTCCTCGTCTCGAGGTCGCGGCGATCAACAGCGACCTGGTCATCTGCGCGATCGATGTCGAGCCAGATCGTCTCCTCGGGCCCGTCGCCTGCTGGAAGGTCGATCTCAAGGCCTCTCCGATCGGGCTCGTCTACATTCCGGCCGCGCCGATTCCAGGCCGCGGCATCTCGGTCAAGCTCGACGAGCGCTGCGCGCGCGGGTACTGCTTGCCGAAGGACGCCAAGGTGCCTGGCGACAACGTCGTTCACATGACGTGGCACCCCGACGGCGCGAAGGTCGCGGTCGTCCTCGGTGACGATGTGCACCTCTTCGATGCTGCGTCCAAGGCGCACGAGAAGAGTTTCCCGATCCGTGGGGAGAAGGGCATCGCCGGCAAGCCGACAGCCGTCCACTGGGTCGGCGACGTGCTTTACGTCGAAGCCTCGGATGACACGACGGCCTCGGTCTGGGCCTTCAAGACCGACGGTACCGCGGTGGGCCCGATCGAGGCGATCGGCACCACGAAGCCGGCGTCGACGCAGGGCGGCTCGTTCTCGATCCTCGACAAGAGCCGCGTCGCGGTTGCCGAGCAGGGCTTCTCGACGATGACGATCTACGAGGGTGACAGCGGCAAGCGGAGCAAGCTGGTGCGCAAGCTCACCAAGCCGCCGTGCAAGGCCGACGAGCTGACGGCGTACTGGGCCGGCAACGAGGGCGTTGGTCCCAAGTGCAAGGACCACATGGCGAAGAACTTCGACCACCTGGTCGGCGCGACCGCGGTCGCAGGCAGCAAGAGCCTCGTTGTCACGCTGCGCGGTCCGCGCCTCGGCGAGCTCGGGCTCGTCGATCCCAAGTCGCTCGCGGAGAAGAGCTCGCTCAAGCTGCCGTGGTGTGGTGGCGGCGCCGCAACCGCGGGCGCTGAGGCCGCCGATGGCTCGGCCAAGATGGCAGACAAAGCAGCTGCACCGAAGAAGGCGATGACGCGCGGTCCGGCGCCCAAGGGTGGCGGCGGCGACGAAGATCCCTGCGCCGGCGGCGAGTGAGCTAACGGCGGAGCTGCTGGATCCGGTCGCGCGCGGCGCTGACGTCCTGCTCGCGCACTCCACCGACGAGATCGAGCGAGGCGCGCTGCTCGCGGCCCGTCTGCCCGTCCCGCGCTCGGACCTGCAGGATCCCGGACGCATCGAGCGAGAACGTCACTTCGATCGAGGTCTCGCCACGCGGCCGCGCCGGCAATCCTTCGAGGCGCAGGTCTCCGATCACGACGTTGTTGTCGAGCCGTCGCGACTCACCCTGACACACGACGATCCGCACGGCGTTCTGGAGGTCACGTGAGGTCGTGAACATCTTCACCATCTCGGCGGGCAGTCGCGAGTTGCGGCGGATCAGCTCCTCGCAGAAGCCGGCGACCGTCGCGATGCCGAGACTCCGCGGCGTCACGTCCATGACGACCGGCATCGCGCGCGGCTGGATCACCGGATAGGTCTGCGGCGGCGCGAACCCCTTGACGGTGCTCGACGGCGAGGGCTCGTCGAGATCGTGCGGCGTCATCACGACCGTCGGCAAGGCCGCCATCGGCGATGGCTCTGGTACCGGTGCGACGTGAGACAGGAACTGGTCTCCGGGCGCTGTACGGAAGTCGTCGCGCTCTCCCCAGTCCTTGGTCTCGACATCTTCGGTGTTGCCACCGAACTCGGGTTCGGTCGCTGGCGGTCGACGCGGCGTCGGCGGGGGCCTCGGAGTCGGCGCCGGGGTCTTGCGCTGGGGCGCCCGGGCAGCTCCGGTCGGGCGCAATCGTCCGATCGCACCAGCCGCGGGCGCCGGAACAGCGCTCGATCCCTGCGGAACGGGCGTGCGCTCCTCGAATACCTCGCGCGCTCCCGTGCGCGGAAGCGAGTACTCGGTCTGCGGGCGGTCCTGGGTCTGCGTCCTCGCCGGACTCGGGGCGACGACCACATCGGTCAGGCTCGTGTCCTGCGTGGGCGGATCGTCGATATCCTCGTGGACGGTTCTCACCGGTACGACGTGCCGCTGCGATGCACTGCGGGTCAGGATCCGCTCGAGCGATGTCGCTTGCAGCGCCGCGCCCGCCGCGACCGCTTCTTCGGGATTGACGTCCGTCCGCGGAGCCTTGCTGAAGAACTTGCTGACCTGATCGCGGACGTACGGAATCTTCGTCGTTCCACCGACGAGGATCACGTCGTCGATGCCATCGATGCCGAGCCCTGCGTACCCGAGTGCTTCCTTGCAGACGGGGAACGTCTTGTCGATGATGTCCGCAACTTGCGAGACGAGCTCCTCGCGCGTGATCTCGATCGCGAGGTTGAGCGGCTTGCCGCCCGGGCCGTATGCGATCTCGTCGACGCGAACCACGGCCCGCGACCGGCGTGACAGCTCGATCTTCGTCTGCTCGGCGACGGCTCGCAGCCGCATCATCGAGACCTCGTTCGTTCGCAGATCGAGGCGGTTCTCGGCGAGGAACTTCGCGACCATCTTGTCCACGAGGCGCTCGTCGAGATCATCGCCGCCGAGGAACGTATCGCCTGCGGTCCCGAGCACCTCGTAGACCTGGTCGTGCAGCTTCAGGATCGTGATGTCGAACGTGCCACCACCGAAGTCGTAGACCGCGATCGTCGCCTTGAGATCGCGCGAGTTGCCGTAGGCGAGTGCTGCTGCCGTCGGCTCGTTGAGCACGCGGACGACGGTGAGCCCGGCGATCGCGCCGGCGGTCGCGGTCGCGGAGCGCTGTGCGTCGTTGAAGCTGGCCGGCACCGTGACCACGGCTCGCGACACCGTCGTCGCGAGCTGGGCCGCCGCGATGTTGCGCACGTGATCGAGAACGATCGCGGAGATCTCGGGCACGGCGAACTCGCCGGCGCGGGTGACGATCAGTGGCAGCGCGTTCGGCCCCTCCTTGATGGGGTAGGGCACCCGCGTCCGCGCGATCTGGACCTCAGGAGCCGAGAACCCGCGGCCGATCAGGCGCTTGGCCGAGTAGATCGTGTTCTGCGGATCGATGACCTTGCGCTGCTTCGCCGAGGCGCCGACCACCACGCCGCCATTGGGGTGGAACGAGACCACCGACGGATGGATCTTGAACCCGGCCTCGTCGCCCAGAACCTTCACGTTGCCGAGCGTGTCCGCGTGGGCCACGACCGAGTTCGACGTCCCCAGGTCGATTCCAACGATCGGATCGCTCAAGCGGCTCCCACCAAGATACCGCTACCCTACCGAGATAGACCAGCCGTGGCCAGAACGTGGTCGTACCAGCGCTCGAGGCCCGCGCGGAACGGCCACATCCAGCCGTACGACGCCCCCATGAACTGACCAATCACGTGTGCGCGGTACTCGGGGCGGTGCGGATAGTCCTTGCCCCAGACCTCCGCAGCCGCGCGAATGCTCTCCGCGTAGGCTTCCTTCTCGAAGTATGCGCGAAACCAGGCCAGCCCCATCGGAAGCGGCAGCAGTACATAGAGCAGCGCCATCCCCGGCAGTGTGAACTTGCGAAATTGTCGCAGGTGAACCGCCTCGTGGCGCATCGTCACGTATCGCCGATCGGCAGACCACTCGTCCCAGTCGGCGGTGACGTAGACCGTCTTGCCGATCGTGGTCTGGAAGGAATCGAGATAGCTGCGCATGCGGCCAAACGTCAGGCCGATGAGCGCGACGTGAATGGCGCGGTGCAGCCTCGACTGGTCTTTGCGCACGACCCGGAAGCCGGGGATCTCGGCGCGCAGGCTCTCGACGAGAGCGTCGTAGCGATTCACCCGGCGAGCGTAGCGCATGCCCACTCCCGGATTGACGACGGTTTCGCAGATCCGTAGCGTGCACGGTCCGTGGTCGATCTGCAGAAGTTGAACGCGCCGCAGCGCGATGCGGCGAGCCACGGTGGGGGCCCACTGCTCGTGCTCGCTGGCGCCGGGTCCGGTAAGACCCGCGTGATCACGTTCCGGATCGCGCATCTGTTGGAGCAGGGCATCCCGCCGCAGGCGATCTGCGCGATGACGTTCACGAACAAGGCGGCCGAGGAGATGCGCGAGCGGATCTCGGCATTGCTCCAGGACAAGGTCACCGCACGCGCCCTGACGATCGGCACGTTCCATGCGCTCGGTCTTCAGATCTTGCGGGCGGAGCGTAAGGCACTCGGACTGCCGCGCGGGTTCGTGATCTACGATCAATCCGATCAGATGGGCGCGCTCCGCGAGGCGCTGCGTCACATCAAGGACGTCAGCCGCGACGGCGAGAAGCGGTTCGACGTCAAGGCGATCCTGACGAGGATCTCGCTCGCGAAGAACGCGTTCATCGCGCCCGAGGACTACGTCGGCAATCCCGCGGACGAGTACGACGCGATCACCGCGCAGGTCTACCCGAAGTATCAAGAGATGCTGCGCGCGTGTGCGGCGTACGACTTCGATGATCTGATCGTCGAGCCGGTCCGCCTGATCGAGAAGGACGCGGGTGCGCGCGAGCGGTGGACCGGCAAGTACCGGTACGTGATGGTCGACGAGTTCCAGGACACCAACGCGGCGCAGCTGCGCATGATCCGGCTGCTCGTGGAGCAGCACGGCAACCTGTGCGTCGTCGGCGACGATGACCAGTCGATCTACAGCTGGCGCGGCGCGGATCCGACGAACATCCTCCGCTTCGACGAGATGTTTCCCGGCGCGAAGATCGTCAAGCTCGAGCAGAACTATCGCTCGACCAAGACGATCCTCCGTGCCGCGAATACGGTGATCGCGAACAACAAGCAGCGCCACGGCAAGGTGCTGTGGTCAAACCTCGGGGAGGGCGAGTCGATCGTCCACGCGGTCGCCGCGACGCCCGAGGACGAGGCGAAGTGGGTGGCGCGCGAGATTCATCAGCTCCACAAGGACGGCCGCACATGGGACTCGATCGCGGTCCTGTACCGGTCGAACATCCAGTCGAAGATCCTCGAGGAGGAGCTGCGCACCGCGAGCATTCCGTACGTCATGTACGGCGGCCAGCAGTTCTTCGAGCGCAAGGAGGTCAAGGACGTCATCGCCTACCTGCGCGTCGCGTTGAACCCGCGAGACGATCTCGCGCTCCGTCGGATCATCAACTATCCAGCCCGCGGGATCGGAGCGACCACGGTCGAGCGTCTCGCGCTTGCCGCGAACGCGAAGCACGCCTCGCTGTGGGACGCGCTCAAGGGCGCGGTCACCGGAACCGGCACGCTGCCGGGCATGACCACGATGCTGTCGACCAACGACGACGATCCACTGGGCGCGAGCCCAGCGGTCGACGTCGGCGATCTGCGCGGCGCGGCGCGCAATGGAATCCTCGAGCTGATCCACGTCGTGTCCGAGCTCGGCGCCTCGATCGAGGCAGGCGACAGTGTCGTCAGCGCCACCCGGGTTCTGATCGAGGACATCAAGCTCTACGACGATTTGCGCCACGCATCGGGGAGCATGGCGGCCGCGCAGCGACGGATCGACAACGTCGAAGGCCTGTTCGGCTCGCTCCAGCGCTTCACCGACAAGGGGAAAGGGCGCGAGCAGCTCGCGGAGTTCCTGAGGGCGCTGTCGCTCGAATCCAAGGACGAGGAAGAGAAGACACCCGGCCCCAAGGTCGTGCTCACCACGCTGCACGGAGCCAAGGGTCTCGAGTTTCCGATCTGCTTCATGATCGGCCTCGAGGAGGAGCTTCTGCCGCACGCGCGCACGCTGCAGCCGCAATCGACCGACGTGATCGACGCCGACCACGCGACGGACATCAGCGAGGAGCGGCGCCTCTGCTACGTCGGCATCACGCGTGCGCAACGTAAGCTCTACCTGACGCGCTGTTGCACGCGGATCTCGCGCGGTCGCTCGATGCCGCGCACGCCCTCGCGCTTCCTCCTCGAGATCCCCGAGGAGCTGCTCGACGTTCGCGACATCGCCGAGGAGGCGCGCCAGAAGGTTCCGGCCGCCGAGGTCCAGAGCTTCTTCGGCAGCCTCGCCTCGATGCTCGATGACTGATATACCGACGATGATGTACCGCCGCTCGCTGGGCCTCTCCGTGCTGCTTGCGCTCGGGGCCGGTTGCGCATCGTCTGATCTCGATGTGCTGTGTGCCGCCGGTGATGGCGTGTGGACGCTGCAGAAGGTCGTCGCCGAGAAGTGCACCGGGACGTCGACGCGGGCCGTGTTCACGTCGTCGTACATGGAAGACAAGTGCCGCGGCACCCTCACGCCGCTGTTCGATTCCGGTACGGCGACGATCGCCAGCGACGAGGTGATCGAGAGCTGTCGCGAGGCCTTGAAGGTCACGCCGTGCGAGCCGGATCTCTACAAGGACTGGGTCAACGCAACCGCGATCTGCAACGACATCGTCGTCGGCAAGACGGCCACCGGTGGTTCGTGCTCGGTCGATGACGAGTGCGGCGGCGCCTCGTTCTGCAAGCGGACGGCAACGTGCGGCTCGTGCACGGGGCAGGGCGGCAATGGCGCGCCGTGCACCAGTGACACCGAGTGTCAGTCCAACCTGTGCGCAGGTGGGGTGTGCGTGATCGGGGCGGTCGCCGAGGAGGGGCAGTGCACGAACGACAACCAGTGCGGCGAGGGGTTGATCTGTCGGATGGGCAGCTGTCAGCCGCTCGAAGGCCACATCGGAACGGTGTGCCAGAGCGATGCGGACTGCGCGGCGCATGAATCGTCGTGCGCGAACGGCGTCTGTACGCTGCTCGCCAAGATCAGCGAGCCGTGCACGCCGTGGACGGGCGGCGACGGAAGCGCGCCGCACTGTATGTGGTTCGCCGGCGCGGGCTGCAGGGTCGCGGAACGCACGTGTCAGGGACTACCGGTCTCGGCCGAGGGCGGCCCGTGCGGACTGGACACCGGCACCTGCGCCTCGGACCTGTGGTGCTCCGCTGGGCAGTGTTATCCGATCACCGACGAGGGCGGCGCCTGCACGATGTCCGCCCAGTGTGGCCCGTACGCCGTCTGCACCGAGAACGTGTGCACGTTCTCGAGCTTCGCCGCGACCTGCGCCGCCCCGTCCTGACGCGCCAATCGGCTGAAATCACGGCTGTCGCACCGGTCGCAGCCAGTCCCGTGAACCGCACTTCTCCGCCTGTCATCGAGTGATGTGCGACGAGCCGGCATGTTCTCTGGTATGCCGCCGGCATGAAAAGGAATGCCCTCCTCCTCGGTCTGCTCGCGAGCGCGTGCGGCGGCAAGACCACTCCGACCGAGACGCTCGGCGACTCCCACGCGACCGCGTCGGGCACGGCGACGACTCCGAACACGTCTGCGAAGGCTGATCCGAACCTCCCGTTCCGGCTCGCCTACTCCAACGCCGGCGGCATGTGGCTTCCGCAGCAGATGACGCTGCCCGGTCACATCGAGACGTTCAAGAAGATGGGCGTCCCGATGGACGCGAGCGTCCTCGCCGATCCGCTCGCGGCGCCACTCGCCGCCGTGGTCTCGCTCGGTGGTTGCACCGCCTCGTTCGTCTCGGCCGACGGCCTGATCGTGACGAATCATCACTGCGTTCAGGGAGCTCTCCAGCACAACTCCACGGAGAAGTCGAACCTCGTCGAGAACGGCTTCCTCGCCAAGACGCGAGCGGAGGAGCCGAGCGCCGGTCCGTCGCAGCGCGTGTTCGTTGCACAAGCGTTCAAGGACGTCAGCAAGGACATGCGTGACGGCCTTGATGCGATCAAGGATCCGATCAAGCGCAAGGACGAGGTCGACAAGCGACTCAAGACGCTGATCGCCGCATGCGAGAAGGATCGCGCGGAGCTCCGCTGCGACGTCAAGTCGTACTACCGCGGCGGCATGTACCTCCTGATCGAGAACCTCGAGATCAAGGACGTCCGCCTCGCCTACGTGCCGCCCCGCTCGGTCGGTAACTACGGCGGCGAGATCGACAACTGGGCGTGGCCGCGCCACACCGGTGACTTCGCGTTCTATCGCGCGTACGTCGGCAAGGACGGCAAGCCGGCCGACTACTCGCCCGACAACGTCCCGTTCAAGCCGAAGCACTTCCTCAAGGTCTCGAGCAAGGGCGTGAAGCCCGGCGACTTCGTGATGGTCACCGGCTACCCCGGCTCGACCACGCGCACCAAGACCGCGCTCGAGACCCGCAACGATGTCGAGTGGGCGTTCCCGTACCTCATCGCCTACTACAAGGAGCGCTACGCGCTCGCCGAGTCGCACCTCAAGGACGGCGGCGAGACGTCGATCAAGGCGACGGTCATGAAGCAGGGCATCCAGAACGGTGTCGAGAAGTACCAGGGCATCCTCGAGGGTCTCAAGAAGAACGAGGAGCTGATGCAGCGCAAGGAAGCGCTCGACAAGCAGGTCAAGGCCTGGGCAGAGCAGCCCGGCCACGAGGCGCACAAGGCGAACATCGCAAAGCTCGAGCAGATCGTGCTCGAGGAGCAGCGCACGCAGCGCGTCGACTTCGATCGCGCGGTCGCACTGGGCGGCTCCAGGCTGCTCGGCACGGCGCTGTCGTTCACCCGGTGGGCCGAAGAGCGCGCGAAGAAGAACGTCGATCGCAAGCCGGGCTACCAGGATCGCGACCTGCCGCGCTCCATCGCGGGCCAGAAGAGCTTCGCAAAGAGCTACGACCGCACGCTCGATCGCGCGGGTTTCCGGCTCAGCCTGCTCCGTGCGCTCCAGCTCGAGGAGAGCCAGCGTCCGTGGCTCGTCACGCTGCTCGGCGTCAAGAAGGGCACCAAGGTCGACGAGGCGCTGATCGACAAGACGCTCGAGACCTGGTACGCGGGCCAGACGCTCGAGGACGAGAAGCTGCGCATCGAGCTCCTCCAGAGCGGCACCACGAAGCAGCTCAAGGCCTCGAAGGATCCGTTCATCAAGGCAGCGCTGCGCGTGTGGCCGATCATCAAGGCTGACGAGAAGAAGACTGACGCACGCGGCGGCGAGCTCTTGCTCGTCACGCCTTCGTACGCCGAAGGCATGAAGCAGGTCCTCGGTGGCCTGTTGCCGCCGGACGCGAACTCGACGCTGCGGATCACGTACGGCACGGTCAAGTCGTTCAAGCCCGGCTCGAAGGAGCAGGCGGACTGGCCGTTCACCACCGCGACCCAGATGCTCGCGAAGGACACCGGCAAGGAGCCGTTCGACGCGCCGAAGAAGCTGCTCGACGCGGTCAGGGCGAAGAAGTTCGGTCCGTACGGTGACCCGGCCCTCGGCGGCGAGCTCGCGGTCGACTTCCTCAGCGACCTCGACATCACCGGTGGTAACTCCGGTTCGCCGACGCTCAACGACAAGGGCGAGCTCGTCGGTCTCGCCTTCGACGGCACGACAGAAGGCCTCGCGTCCGACGTCGTGTTCAATGGCGCGACGACCCGCGTGATCCACGCCGATGCGCGCTACATGCTGTGGAACATGGACCTGCTCGACGGTGCCGATCATCTCCTCAAGGAGATGGGCATCACGCCGTCGCTGTAGTCGAAGTCACGGCGCCTTGCACAGGTCGGCCCACCAGCCGGCCGGTGCCGCGAGCGTGTGCTTCTGGCACGCATCGAGTGCCTGGAGTCCGAGGGCGAGCAGTGCTTCGGCTCGCTCCGCGATCGCGTCGCAGTAGGCCGCGGTCGCGACATCGACGTCGTCCATGGCGCGGATGTCAGCGGGCACCTCTGCTCGCGCGAGCACGGAGGCGGCACGCAGGTTCGTCTGCGCCAGGCGCGCAGTCGCCGCGGCCTTGACGGCGAGATCGGTCGAACTGAACTGGCTCTGGTAGTGCGTGTTCGCATCCTGCATGGTCTTCGTGAAGGTCTCGATCCACGCGTTGAACTTGAGCAGCGAGCCCGCCTTCTTGGTCTCCGAGAACTCGAGGCCGACCGGAAACTCGAGCGCGAACACCGCCGCGATCCTCGCGTCCGACGGGGCGACCTTCTTGCCCTTCTTCACCAGGATCGACAAGCCGCCGCACCGCTTCGGATCGCGGACGCGTCGAGTCGAGTAGCCGGCAAGGCCGACGACCGCACCATCGTTGTCGTTCAGCCGATCGTAGATCGACGGAGCCGGCGGCTTCTCCGGCTTGGGCGGCGGTGGAGGCGGCAGCTCGGTCTTCACAGGTGGGGGCGGGGGCGCGGGCTCGGGAGCGACCTCGGGTGCGGGCCTCGGTTGCTGCGGCTCCGCTGACTTGCTGCTGCCGCCGCATGCCGCAGCGAAGATCACGAGAGACAGGAGGCGCATGCGCCCAGCCTAGCGCAGATCGTCGAGGCTACCGCCGTTGACCACCCGCGCGTAGCCTGCCGCCTCGAGCTGTTGCTGCGCCTTTCCGGACCGGTTTCCGGAAGCGCAGTAGACGACGAGTGGCTTCGTCTTGTCGCCGCCCGTCAGCTTGTCGACTTCCGTGATCCGCTGCGCGAAATCCTCGATCGGGATGTTCGTGGCCTGTGTCAGATGATCCTCGGCAAACTCGTCCGGCGTCCGGACGTCGATGACGACCGCGCCTTCGGCAACCAGCTTGCGGGCTGCCTCTGGATCCTTCGTGGGTTTCGCAGTCGTGGGACTCGACGCAGGTGGGGGGCTCGACGCAGGCGCGGGAGCGTCAGGCTTCGAGCAGGCGGCGAGCGACAAGGTCAGGAGCACGGCGATGCGCAACATGCGAGAGGTCTACCCCGTCAGGGCCCGAGACGCTCGCGCGTCAGCCCGACGTAGCGCGCATCCGCATCACCTGCGATCCACCGGCGCTCGAGCCGCGACGCGACCACGGCGGTCGTCCCGGATCCGACGAACGGATCGACGACCAGCCCGCCCGGCTTGCTCGACGCGAGGATCAGCTTCTCGATCAGCGCCTCGGGCTTCTGCGTCGCGTGCGGCGTCTTCTCCGTCATCCCGTTACAGATCACGGGGATCTCGATCACGTCGCGCGGCTTGGCCCCGAGCGGGTGAGGCTCCCACTTGTCGCGCCGCACGCCACGCCCGTACTGCGACGAGACCGCCTGGATCCGCGCCGGGTACTTCGTGGTGTGGCCGTTGTAGGGGACGCGGATCGCGTCGACGTCGACCTTCGTGCCCTCCTTGCGGAGGTGGATGATCGACTCGTGGGACCGTCCCCAGTCTCGACCGAGGTTCGCCTTGTTCCGGTAGTACCAGATGAGCCAGCGGCAGCCGTCGAAGCGCTTCGCGCTCCGCGCCTTGACGTCGGCCAGGATCTCCGAGAAGCCGCAGACATAGGCCGAGCCATGCGGCGCGAGCACTCGAGCGATCTCGGCGAGCCAGCTGTCACACCAGTCGACGTAGGCGTCCATCGACTCGAACTCGTCCCACTCGGCCTTGGCGATCGCGTAGGGCGGATCGGTGACCACCAGATCGACAGAGCCATCGTCGAGCTTGCCCAGCAGCGCGAGCACGTCGGAGTGCCAGAGCTCGCCGCCATGGCCGGCATGGGCACGCGTCGGGCCCGCGCCGCGCAGATCGCGCGGAACCGGCAACTCGCGAACGACACGAGGTGGACGCTTGGGCACCGCGCGAGCATCCTACTCGTGATGCAGGGTCCGGACCAGCTCGTTCACCCAACGGCGATCGTCGAGAGCAAGCACGTCGGTGCGCAGACCCGGATCTGGCAGTGGGTGCATGTGATGCCGGAGGCCCGGATCGGCGAGCGGTGCTCGATCGGTCAGGGCTGCTTCGTCGGGGCCGCAACCCTGGGCAACGGCTGCCGGATCCAGAACCATGTGTCGATCTTCGACGGTGTCACGCTCGAGGAAGATGTCTTCATCGGTCCGTCCTGCGTGTTCACGAACGTCAAGCATCCGCGCGCCCACGTGTCACGCAAGTCGGCGTATCTGCCGACCCGGGTCGGTCGTGGCGCGACCCTCGGCGCGAACGCGACCATCCTGTGCGGCGTCACGATCGGCGCCTACGCGATGATCGGCGCGGGCGCGGTGGTGACGAAGGACGTGCCGCCACATGCGCTGATGGTTGGCACGCCCGCTCGCAGGGCTGGCTGGGCATGTCGGTGCGGCGAGACCCTTCCCGCCGAGCTGACGTGCGACCATTGCGCAAGCGACTACGAACAGGACGGCGAGACGCTCGTACTTCGCACGTGAGCTGACCATGGTCTGGAAAATTTCACTCTCGATCCAACAGACGGGCATCGAGCCCGAGATCCGTGTCGAGTACTCGACGGAGCTGCTGATCGGTCGTGCCGAGCCTGCCGACATCCAGCTCGACGATGCCAAGATCTCTCGCCGCCACTGCTGGCTGCGCGTCGACACGCACGGCACTGCCACGGTCGAGGATGCAGGCAGCGCGGCCGGCACGTACTTCAACGGCTCTCAGCTGCGCGGCGTGCAGCCCTTCACCGAGACGGACGAGCTACGCGTCGGTACGTTCACGCTCAAGCTGACCGAGCCCCCGTCGCACGACGGCTGACTCAGGGCTTGTAGTACTGCTTGAGCCGCGTCCACAGCTCGAGCGGATCGAAGCCGAGCATCGCGAATGGGTGGGCGCCCGAGTCCATCATCGCGTCGCGTGCGCGGGTCGCCAGGGCGGACGCTCGATCGCGCGTGGACTGCGGCAACATGCTCGCGAGCGCCTTGCCGGCCCGTCCGGCCATCGCAGCGACAGCCGCACCGCCGAGCAATCCGAGGAGCCACGCCGGTGCGGGATCGATCATGACGCGCTTCGCATTGAGCTCGCGCGCGAGCTGATCGCTGGGTCCGGTGACGATATCGAGCACCGTCTTGCGCTCGAGGAACAGCGCGAGGCTCGGCTTCGCGAACCGTTCCTCGACGGCTTCGATCAGCCGCTTGTGTCCCTTGTGCCAGTCGCGTGCGAACGTCGCCTCGGGAACGAGGTCCGCGATCGCGCGGTGTGTGGCCGCGCGCGTGATGTCGCCGCCTTCCTTGACCGCGATGATCGAGCTGTGGATGCGCGACCGGTCGTCGTCGATGACGTATGCGACCAGCGCCGAGCGATCGGGAATCAGCAGATCGAAGGTCCGCTGCAACGGCTCGAACGCGAGGGCGGGGAGCAAATCGAGGATCGGCGGATCCGTCCACACGCCGGTGCCAGCGTGCTTCTTCAGCGCACGCAGCGCTACCAGACCCTGTGCGACCACGTCCTGGTCGAGGCGGAGCGCACTCTCGATCTCGTTCGACAGCGCGGCGATCACGCTGCGATCGATCGCGACCACCGCACCGACGCCCAGAGCGCGGCCCCATGCGGCGAGCGCCTTCGCGGTCAAGCCGCCCAGCGGAATCGCTGCAGGATCGATGGCTCCTCGTGCACCGGCACCTGCGATCACGAGCTTGATCACGACCCCCCCATCGAGCACCGCGAGCGCCCAGGTCGGCTCGTCGAGGACCCGCGGCGGCGCGAGGAGCCGCCACCAGTTGGTCCAGTGGCGCGCATCGAGATCGGTCAGCGCGAGCTCGGGCGACAGCACCCGCGCAGCCTACCACTCCCGTCGAGGCCGGAATGCCCGCAACTTGCCCATGGAACATGACCCGGGCGAGCATTCGCGGATGACCAAGATCTCGCTCGCAGCAGTGTTGGTGCTCGCCATGATGGGAACCGCACGTGCCGGCGGCCAGGCCGGGACCATTGGCGTCGGTGCCGAGTACGGCCTTCGGTTCGGCGGTGCAGTCGGCGGCGGCGACGACGGCATGGGCGGGGGCGGCGGTTCGCCTGGGCTCGGCCTCGCCTCGATGAACTACGACGCAGGCGGCTTTCATACGGGCGCGTTCCTCGGGTTCTCCGACGGTGGTGGCGACGATGACACCAGCCTCGCGATCGGTGGCCGGTTCTTCTTCCACCTGCACTCGGGATCGATGTCGGACTTCAGCCTCGGTGGCAACCTCGGCCTGGTGAGCATCCCGACCGGCGGGGATGACTCGGCGTCGCTGGTCTTCCTCGAGCCCGCCATGCAGATCCGCCTGTTCCCGGCGTCGAACGTCGCGCTGTCGTTCACGGTCGGTATCGCGATCGGCCTCGTCGACGCCGATGGTTACGGCATCGAGGGCCAGCCGACCGGCGCGGCCGGCGTTCACTATTACTTCTTCTAGTTCAGGTCGTCGCCGCCGACCGCCGATGCGATCGCGACGTCCTGTGCCTTGACCTTCGAGGCGTCGAACTTCTTCGCGCCCTCGATCATCTTGTCGATCGTCTTGTCGAAGTCGGGTGCCGCGTCCTCCTTGCCGGGCCTGAGAAAGCGCAGCGGGTTGATGCGCGCCACGACGATCGGCTTCAGGTAGCCGCTGTTCCAGCCAGCTTCCTTGAGCCGACCGACGGCCGCGGTGACCGCCTCGTCGAGCACGAGCAGCTTGTCCGCGTGCTTCTCGCGGAGCTCGAGCGACTTCTTCATCGGGTCGGTCGAGAACGTCTCCGTCTTCGAGACCACGGAGTTGTATGCGCCACCCGAGAATCGCGCGTTCTTCTCGTAGCAGATGCCGAGCGTCACGAGCGCCGCCTGTTCGAGCTCGAACGCAACGTCCGCCTCGCTCTGCCCCGCTCGCTTCGGATCCACCGCGATCGCACGTGACATCCTGATCACCTCGATCGCCTTGTCCTTGAGGTTGTGCGCCTTCTCCGTGTTGAGCGCGAGGATGCGGAAGGCGATCTCGGGCTCGGGCATCACGAGCGCGACGACGGTCTTCGCGCCGAGTGACGTCAGCGCCGCGAGCCGGTGCATCCCGTTCGGCGAGATGAAGCCATCGCCATCGGGCACGGCGATCACCGGATCGAGGAAGCGGCCGACCTTGGGTATCACCGTGGCGAGCCGGTCCGCATGCGCCTTCGAGAGCTCGCGCTGATAGGGCGTGGGCTTCACTCGATCGATCGGCAACGCGGCGAGTGCGACCCAGTGGCCGCCGAACGGCTCGCGATAGCATGCGAGCACGCTGCCTCCGGCATCCTCGATCGCGGTGCGCACGCGCGTGACCTCCGGGGTCGGCGTCCCGGTGGCGCACTCGCCCGCCGTGAGCCCGAGCGAGCCCGCCTCGGGCTTGGCCTTCCGCGGCTTGCGCGGCGTCGCCGGTTGCTTGGTCTTCTTGGGCGAGTCGGACGTCGGCGTGGCGGCCTTGGCGCGCGGTGACATCAGCCGACTGTAGTACCCTTGCAGTGGCCCGAGGTAGTCATGTCAGTCACGTCGTTTCCCAAGACCGAGATCAAGATCCTCCTGCTCGAGAACGTTCATCCGGTCGCAACCGAGGCGTTCGCCGCCGAGGGCTTCCAGGTCGAGACGGTCAAGGGCGCACTCCCGGAAGCGGAGCTGATCGCGAAGATCGCGGACGCCCACGTCCTCGGCATTCGTTCGAAGACGCGGGTCACTCCGGCGATCCTCGATGGCGGACGTCGCCTCATGTCGGTCGGTGCGTTTTGCATTGGCACCAACCAGATCGCGACCCAGCACGCCAATAACCGCGGCGTGCCCGTGTTCAACGCGCCATTCTCGAACACGCGCTCGGTGGCCGAGCTGATCCTCGCCGAGGTCGTCATGCTGTCTCGCCACCTCGGCGATCGCACGCGCGAGGTGCACGAAGGCGTCTGGAAGAAGGTCGCTGTCGGAAGCCACGAGGTCCGCGGCAAGACGCTCGGGATCATCGGCTACGGACACATCGGTAGCCAGATCGGCGTGCTCGCCGAAGGGTTCGGGATGCGGGTCGTGTTCTACGACATCCTCGCGAAGCTCCCGATGGGCAACAACCGGTCGATGTCGAAGCTCGAGGACGTGCTCTCGGTCTCCGACTTCGTCACGCTACACGTCCCCGAGACGCCGCAGACCCGCAACATGATCGGGCCCGAGGAGATCGCAAAGATGAGGGCGGGCGCTTGCCTGCTCAACGCGAGCCGCGGCACGGTCGTCGTGATCGATGCGCTTGCCGACGGGATTCGCCGCGGGCATGTCGGTGGCGCCGCCGTTGACGTCTATCCCGACGAGCCCGAGAGCAATAGCTCGGGATTCGCATCGCCGCTGCGCGGCTTGCCCAACGTGATCCTGACGCCACACATCGGCGGCTCGACCGAGGAGGCGCAGGAGGCGATTGGGCGCGAAGTCTCGGCTTCGCTGATCAAGTACATCAACACGGGGGCGACCACCGGCGCCGTCAACTTCCCGCAGATCGAGCTCCCGCTCGACGCGACGGCACATCGGATTCTCAACGTTCACAAGAACGTCCCAGGCGTGCTCCGCGACATCACGAAGATCGTCTCCGACTCCAACGCGAACGTACGCGCGCAGGTGCTGTCGACCGATCCGGACATCGGCTATCTCCTGATGGATCTCGATCAGGATGTGTCCGGCGATGTGAAGAAGGCCGTCGGCGCGTTGTCGACGAGCATCAAGACTCGCATCCTGTTCTAGCCACTGCGTCGTGGGCGCTCGCATCGATGTGATGCGTGCGTGAGGGGGACCGATGTGCGCGTGCTCCGGCGAGTCCTGCCGGGTACGACGGATCATGCTGCTCGACGTCGCAGTGATCGGCGGCGGACCTGCAGGGCTCGCTGCGGCGCTGGTGCTCGGGCGCTCCCGCAAGCGCACCGCTCTGTTCGACGGCGGAACGCCCCGTAACGCGACCGCCGCGTACATCGGCGGGTTCGTCACCCAGGACCGGATCGCCCCGGCATCGTTCCGTCACACCGCGCATGAGGATCTGCGCGCGTACCCCAGCGTCGACCTCCACCTCGACACGATGGTCGACCGTATCGAGCGTGCTGGCGCGAAGTTCCGGATTCTCGCGAGCGGCGCCGAGTACACCGCCCGCCGCGTGTTGCTCGCGACGGGGATGATCGACGAGCCGATCCCGCTGCCGGGATCCCGCGAGCTGTGGGGCACGAGTCTGTTCCAGTGCCCGTACTGCCATGGCTACGAGGTGGCCGATCGGCCACTCGCGTTCCTCGCGCCCGAGCCAGGCGAAGCGCCGTGGGTCCAGCTCCTCCGCAGCTGGTCGCGCGACGTCATGTTGTTCACCAATGCATCGGTCGAGGTCGAACCGGCGTGCCGCGTCGCGCTGGCCGAGGCGAGCATCCCGATCGAGGAGCGGCGGATCATCGGTCTCGCGCGTACAGGCCGTCAGCTGACCGGGATCGTCGTCGACGGAAACGTGACGATCCCGCGGTCCGCGCTGTTCTTCCGGCCCGTGCAGCGCCAGGCGCCCGTGGTGGCAGGGCTCGCGCTGGCACTCGACGATCGCAACTATGTCCGGGTCGGCGAGGATGACTACGAGACATCGATCCGCGGGATTCACGCAGCGGGCGATCTGATGACGCACTACCATGGAGCTCTCGCGGCGGCGGCGGCAGGGAGCAAGGCGGCCCATAGCATCAACCACGGCCTGACCGTCGACCTCGTCGGTCAGGGGCTGCTGTGACACAATGAAGACAGCGTGCACATCTCCGTGTTCGATATCTTCAAGATCGGCATCGGGCCGTCGAGCTCCCATACCGTGGGGCCGATGCGCGCGGCGCGGCGATTTGCGGAGCGCCTGGAACAGGACGGTCAGCTCGCAGCGACCACCGGGGTGAAGGTCGAGCTGGTCGGCAGCCTCGGGTTCACCGGCAAGGGCCACGGCAGCGATCGCGCGATCCTGATGGGCCTCGAGGGTGACGAGCCTGCGACCGTCGACGTCGATACGGTCGCGAAGCGCATGGCGGCGGCCATGGAGACGAAGCGGATCAAGCTACTCGGCAAGCACGAGGTCTCGTTCGATCCCGACGTGCAGCTGATCTTCCACCGCCGCGAGAAGTTGCCGCTCCACTCGAACGGCATGCGGTTCACCGCTTTCGGCGCGAACGGCACGACGCTCGTCGAGCGAATCTACTATTCGGTCGGCGGTGGCTTCGTGGTCGATCAGAGTGGCTCTCCGGCGGATGGCAGCACACCGGCGGATCAGGTGCAGGTTCCCTATCCGTTCAACTCGGCCGACGAGCTGCTCAAGCTCTCGATCGAGCACGGCATGAGCATCTCCTCGCTGATGCTCGAGAACGAGAAAGCGATCGTCCCCGAGCGCCGGGGTGAACCCGGCGCTCTCCATCTCGGGCCCGAGGCCGAGGTCAAGAAGCGGATCGATGACATCTGGCGCGCGATGGACGCGTGCGTGAAGCGGGGCTGCGAGCGCGAGGGCATCCTGCCCGGCGGGCTCAAGGTCAAGCGCAGGGCAGCTGCGCTGCATCGCAAGATGAAGAGCGACCCGGCGGGCGGCAGCGATCCGCTGGTGATCATGGACTGGGTCAATCTGTTCGCGCTTGCCGTCAACGAGGAGAACGCCGCCGGGGGACGCGTCGTCACCGCACCGACGAACGGCGCGGCTGGGATCATCCCCGCGGTGATCATGTATTACCGGAAATTTCTCCCGAATGCCGACGACGACGGCACGATGCGGTTCCTGCTCACCGCTGCCGCGATCGGCGCGCTGTACAAGAAGAACGCCTCGATCAGCGGCGCAGAGGTCGGCTGCCAGGGCGAGGTCGGTGTCGCGTGCTCGATGGCGGCCGGCGCGCTCGCCGAGGTCATGGGCGGCACGCCCGCGCAGGTCGAGAACGCGGCAGAGATCGGCATGGAGCACAACCTCGGGCTCACCTGCGATCCGATCGGCGGGCTGGTTCAGGTGCCCTGCATCGAGCGCAACGCGATGGGCGCGGTCAAGGCGATCAACGCCGCGCGCCTCGCGCTTCAGGGCGACGGCACGCACAAGGTGTCACTCGACAAGGTCATCAAGACGATGTGGCGCACCGGCGCTGACATGAGCAGCAAGTACAAGGAGACCGCCCGTGGTGGTCTCGCCGTCAACATCATCGAGTGTTGATGGTACGTTGGAGTCAGTGGAGCTGACCGGGCTCGAGCCACGGCGAAGCGACCTGGCACGCGGAATCGTGATCGCGAGGAGCGCCAAGCCGCTCACGCCTGAAGCACAACGTGCGCTGTGGGCGAACCTTGCGACCGCAGGTGTGACCGAGTCCGAAGAGGCCGCCGCCGACGAGGGCCGAGACGACCCGCTGGACGAGGAGATCGATCGGCAGTGGCTCGCAGCACCGTGGATGCCGCCCGAGGCGGCTGATCTCGAGGCCCAGCGCACGGCCCTCGAGCAGGTTGCTGCGACTTACGACCTCGAAGCCATCTGGTGCATCAAGATCGAGACCGGCGTCGACGGCCTGACCTGGCTCGAGATCTCCACGAGCGAGCCCCTCGAGGAGTCGCCCGAGCACCCGGTGGATCCGGCCGAGCCGGTCGAGATCGTCGATGCGATCTTCGACGAGCAAGCCGAGGTGCTGTACTCCGCTCCGGACGCTCCCGCGGCGGAAGAGGCCGCCGACGACGACGACACGGGTGACGAGGACGAGCTCGAGGACGACACCGGTGAGCTCGAGGACGACATCACGTCGGCCCCCGAGAGTCACTGGCGCAACAGTGCGCCACCGATGGAGCACTCGGTCGCCTTCCCGATCGAGCGCTACCCCGAGATCATCGACGAGTACGACTGGGAGAGCTTCGGCATCGCGCTCAAGCTCGCAGGCTCGCCACTGCCCGGTGAAGAATCGGTGATCAATGCGTTCTTCGCGCTCTGGCTGTCGGCCTACCAGGACGAGCGGTCCGACGAGTTCGAGCCGTTTCAGCGCGCAGACGTCGTCCACGATCGAAAGCATCGGTCCGCGCTGATGTGGGTCGAGCGGTTCGCGGTCCCTGCCACGGCCTCGGACCAGGTTCACTTCCTGCTGTGGATCGCGGCACGAATCCACGATGTCCTGCCGCTCGCATGGGCTCGGTTCGACGATGTCGATGATGCGGTGAAGGCGCGCGCCGTCACCGACGAAGGCGTCGAGCCGTTCATTCTCGCCGGCAATCCGTTCGCGGAGCGCTTCCGCCGGCACGGCGAGGAGGGCGCACTCGCGTGGGCCGTGTCGCAGAGTGCGTGGAGTCGCCGCGAGCTGTCCGGCATGCTGATCGAGGTCGCGCTCGATCACGATCCCGACGATCCGACGACGGCCGTGGTCGCCGAGCGCCTCCTCCGCCGCGCACTGTCGTTCGACAACGACTCCGATGCGACCGGATACCTCGGCATCGTCCTGATCCGACAGCATCGGCTCCCCGAGGCGATCGTGCTCGCGCGCGAGGCGCCGCGCCGGGATGTCCGGCTGCTCGTCGTCGGCGAGACCGCAGAGCATCTCCCGGCCGAGCTCGCGACCGCGCTCGACTTGCTCGACGATGCCACGCTGCGAGCGACGGATCCCGAGGAGGTCGCGGAGCTGGTCAGTGCGATCGCGCGCCACGCCCCGACTCATCTCCCGGCCGTCCTCGAGCGCCTCCCCGCCGACAGCACGCTCGTCGCGCACCTGTACAACGCAAGCTTCGCGGTCGAGCGGCCCCAGGCGCTCGCGATCCTGCGTTGCGTGCTGGCGCTCCCCGAGCCGTCGCGCGAGTCCGGTGAGGCGCGCACCGCCTTCGTGATGGCCTGGAACAACGCGTGTATCCACGCCCATGCCCTGGGCGACTACAAGCTCGCGGTCGAGCTCGCCGACGGTGGTCAGCCCTACGGCACCGAGAACCCGTACATCTACCATTCGGCCGCGTGTGCGTACGCGGCGATCGGTGACGTCGATCGTGCGATCGAACAGGTCGAGCTCGCGATCGAGCACGGCTACGAGCACGGCGAGAAGATGGAGACCGACACGGATCTCTCGTCGCTGCAGCGCGATTCGCGGTTCGGCCAGCTGTTCATCGAGTGGCGCACGCGGCGGGCCGATCTGAACTAGACGCCTGGTCGCACATCGTCGTGCTCTGGGGCGTGTTCATCCACCGTGCGAACGGGCATAGCGTGCGCACGGGGCGCCGCGTATGCCGGAGCTGAGCCACGAAGACACGAAGGCCACGAAGCAGAAGGAGAAGTTTTACGGCTTCGCCGCTCGTGGCGTGTGCCGCTCGTGGCGTGTGCCGCTCGTGGCGTGTGCCACTCGTGGCGTGTGCCAGAGACTGAGCCGCCAAGAACGCCAAGAACGCCAAGCGGAAAGGCTACGGGACCTCGCGCGTCCCCAACCCCCTCCGCTTTTTCTTGGCGCCCTTGGCGTCCTTGGCGGCTCTGCCTCCGCGGCAACACGCGATGCGCGGGCACACGCGCGAACGGGCGAAGCCCGAAAATAGTTCTGCTTCGTGGCCTTCGTG
>JACCQV010000193.1 GCA_013813945.1 Deltaproteobacteria bacterium
TCCGGTGCATGACGTCCGCGCTGATCCACGCCGGCGATACGGTTCCCATCCCGCCGGTGTTCGGACCGACGTCGCCGTCGAACATGGTCTTGTGATCCTCGGTCGCGGGCAGCACCTCGAGGTGACGGCCATCGGTGAGCGCGAGGACCGAGACCTCGCGACCGACGATCTTCTTCTCGATCACGAGGCTCGCACCCGCCGGTCCGAATCGGCCGCCGAGCATCTCGCGCGCAGCAGCACGCGCTTCCGCTGCATCCGCGGCGACGACCACGCCCTTGCCCGCCGCGAGCCCATCCGCCTTGACGACGCACACACCGCCGAGCCGATCGATCGCCGCATCCGCCTCCGCGGCCGTGGACACGACCTCGAACGGCGCCGTCGGGATTCCATGACGCGCGAAGAACTGCTTGCTGAATGCCTTGGACCCTTCGAGCTGTGCGCCGGCGGCGCCGGGACCGAACGTCGGAATGCCGCCCGCTCGCAGCTCATCTGCGAGGCCGGCGACCAGCGGCGCCTCGGGCCCCACGACGACGAGATCCACGCGCTCGGTGCGCGACAGCTCCGCGAGCCCCGCGTGGTCATCGATCGCCACGGCGATGCAGCGTGCGAGTGCCTCGATCCCCGGATTGCCCGGCGCGGCGATCACGGTGTGCCCGCTCTGCGCGAGCCGCCACACGAGCGCGTGCTCGCGTCCGCCGCTGCCGATCACCAGGATCTTCATGGCGGAGGTTTACCACCGCGATCGGTCATATAGTGCTGCGGGATGCTCGGGGTAGTCGCCCAGATCAAGCTCGCCGTGATCGATGCGCCGACGGCAGCGCGTCGACTCCGGAAGCGAAGTGCGGCGTGGCTCGCGATCTACCTGGCTGCAGCGACGATCGTGCTCGGAACCGTCGCGTGGGCGATCATCGCGAACCAGGAGCACATCCTCGACCTGCTGCTCGACTACGTCATGCCGGAGGACTGGCGGTTCGCGAGCAAGCTCCTGATCCAGCAGTTCTTCGCGCAGCAAGAGCAGGCCGTCATCACGAACGCGACGATCGTCGCGAGCCTGCTGGTCGTGCAGATCACGCTGTTCCCGATCAAGGAGATGGTGTCCAAGGCGCTCGAGCAGGACGCGCAGCTGGTTGCCGAGCCGATGTCCGAGCATCCGCTGTGGTTCCAGGCGTGGGAGGAGATCAAGCTGTTCCTGTTCGTCGTGGTCTCGCAGGGCACGATCTTCTGGATCGGCTACTCGAGCGATCCGGGACGCGAGCTGCTGTCGGCGGTGCTGAGCTACGTCGTGCTGTTCGCGTCCCTCGCCGCGGACTTCCTGTCACCGGTGCTCCAGCGGCACAAGCTGCGCTACTCGAGCATCCTCAAGACACTGCTCTCGCATCCGTTCCTCACGTTCGGCTTCGGGGCCCTGTTCGCGCTGCCGGCGATCGTCGCGGCGAAGATCGCGGTCGGCCATCCGACCTGGAGCTTCACGACGCAGCTGTGCGTCTCGCTCGGCGCGCAGGTCATCGGCATCGCACTCGCCGCGATCGGCGGCACGGTCGCGGGAGCGCCGCTGATTCCGGATGCGCGGACGCGCAAGCGCAGCCATCCGGCAGCGCGAGTCCTGACCTGGGTCGTGCTGCTCGGCCTGCTCGGGTGGAACGCCTACCGGTTCATCGCGGTTGGACGCTCGCTCCACCACAAGAGCCAGATTCTCAAGTGCGAGTACACGGTCGACTGGGGCAGCTTCCGCGCGAACACGCCGAGTGCGTTCGAGCTGGCGTCCGCGTTGCGCAAGAACTCGATCACCGTCGGCATCGGGTTCGACGTCACGATTCACAACCCGACGTCGACGCTCGTGGAGATCGAGGACAACACGTTCGAGGTCCGCCAGCGGGCACAGCTCGTCGCAGAGACCAGGCTGCCGCCGCTACGGATCGACCCCGGTACGACCCAGAAGGTCGCGGTCGAGCTACCTTTGACGATCAAGCCGTCCCAGGTGCTGCGGATTCGCGAGCTGATCACGACTGAAGGCTGGTCGATGACCCTCTTCGTGCGCGTCGCCGACAACTTCACGTTCCCGATCTACGTGCTCGCGGCTCCGCTCACGAAGCCAGAACCATAGCGGCGCGTGCTTCTAGTGGCGAAAGTGGCGCATGCCGGTGAACAGCAT
>JACCQV010000212.1 GCA_013813945.1 Deltaproteobacteria bacterium
GGATTGACGCGATCGCCCTTCTTCGCACGCTTGCCGGCGACGCGGACGCAGCCGTCATCGAACAGCTCCGCGATCTTCTGGCGGCCGGCGTCGGGGAAGTGACGGGTCAGCTCCTTGTCGACGCGTCCGGTCTCGGTGGCAGTCACGCGTGTGGGCTCGGCTGGTTCGGTCATACGGCCTCGAGGAGCAGGGCAGGAGCGGTGGAGCCAGGCGGGATCTCGGTACTTTCGGCCGCGAGCTCGACGAGCGCGTTGCAGCCGATCAGCGATGACAGCATCGCGGAACCTTGCTTGGCGTGCGGGTGTGCGATCAGGTGATCGCCGTTCCGGACGACGTTGGCGCGCAGATAGTGCGCACGCCCGGCCTGCTTGCGATAGCCGCGCACGAGCTGGACCGGCGCGCGCGGACGCTCG
The DNA here is from genome assembly GCA_013813945.1 of Deltaproteobacteria bacterium. Classification (GTDB taxonomy): domain Bacteria; phylum Myxococcota_A; class Polyangia; order Haliangiales; family Haliangiaceae; genus JABFXX01. Next base: position 414 of record JACCQV010000212.1, read on the forward strand.
ATCTTCGTCGCGCCCTGCATCGCGAGCAGCGCGGGACGCAGGAACAGCTCGAACGCGACGACCGTCGAGACCGGGTTCCCGGGCAGACCGAACACCGGCGTTCCGACCGGGTTGATCCCGGTCCCGGGAGTGAATCCCGGCCCCTCCGCCATGGGGGGTCGCATCCCGAACGCGAATGGCTTGCCCGGCTTCATCGCGACCTTGTAGAGCTCGAGCTCGACACCGCTCGCCGCGAGCGCCGCGCGAACGTGATCGCGATCGCCGACCGAGACTCCGCCGGTCGTGATCACCACGTCGTAGCCCAGCGCTGCTGAGATCAGGCCTGCGAGCGCACGGACGTCGTCGCGCGCGATGCCGATGCGATGCGCGACACCTCCGGCTTCGCCGATCAACGCGACGAGCGCGTGCGCTGATGAATCGACGAGCTGGCCCGGGCCCGGGCGCGTTGCGACATCGACGAGCTCGTCGCCCGTTGCGATCAGCGCGACGCGCGGGATGCGCGAGACCGAGACCTCGGCCACACCGAGCGCCGCGAGCACGCCGAGCTCCCATGCAGCGAGTCGCGTACCCCTCGCGATCACGATGTCACCGGGCGCGACGTCCTCGCCGACCTTGCGCACGTTCTCGCCGGGGGGGGAGGCGGGAAGGGTGACCTGATCGCCTTCCGTGGTGGCGTCTTCCTGGATCACGACCGTGTCGAGCTCGGCCGGCATCTGCGCGCCAGTGAAGATACGGACGGCTGACTTCTCGGGGACTGCATCGGCGAGCGGCGCACCCGCTGCCACCGTCGCGACGACCGGCAGCGAACCTGGGAGATCCGCGGAGCGTACGGCGTAGCCATCCATCGCAGAGTTGTCGAACCCCGGAAGTGAGCGCTCGGCGACGATGTCGATCGCGAGCACGCGGCCGAGTGCCTGGTCGATCGATACGACCTCGCTGGCGAGGCGCGGCACGCGCTCGATCACGATCTGAGTGGCCTCGGCGACGGACAGCACGCGCGCACTATACGCGGTACGCTCCCGTCCCATGAAGGGTGCGCCGCTCTGCTTGTTGTTCCTCACGACGTGCTGTCCGCCGGAGGCTGCGAAGCCCGTGACGCCCGTCGGGACCGGCTCGACCGTGGGGCCCAGGACGGAACCAAAGGAGCTCGCTGCGCCGGGCGAGGTTCACCTGAAGAATGTCCGCCAGCTGACCTTCGGTGGGGACAACGCCGAGGCGTACTGGTCGTTCGCGGGCGACAAGCTGATCCTGCAGACCAACAAGACGCCGTACAAGTGTGACCAGATCGAGGTGCTCACGGTCGCAGATGGGACGTCGAAGCTGGTTTCGACCGGCAAGGGCCGCACGACGTGCTCGTACTTCCTCAAGGGCGATCAGGAGATCGTGTATGCCTCCACGCACGAGGATTCGCCCGCGTGCCCGACGCCGCCCGACATGTCCAAGGGCTATCTGTGGGGCCTGTTCGAGTTCGACATCTACAAGGCGAACGCCGACGGCTCGAACCTCCGCAACATCACGCCGAAGACGCCGGGCTACGACGCCGAAGCAACGGTGTGCGCGACGGACGGCAGCATCATCTTCACCTCCACGCGGTCCGGTGACCTCGAGCTCTGGCGCATGGACGCCAACGGCAACAACCTCAAGCAGCTGACGAACCAGCCTGGCTACGACGGCGGCGCCTTCTTCTCGGCCGACTGCTCGAAGATCGTGTGGCGCTCGTCGCGCCCGCAGGGCAAGGACCTCGAGGAGTACAAGGCGCTGCTCGCGCAGAAGCTGGTCAAGCCCACGCGCATGGACCTCTATGTCGCGAACGCCGACGGCTCGGATGCACGCCAGATCACGTACCTCCCAGGTGCGTCGTTCGCGCCGTTCTTCTTTCCCGATGGCAAGCGCGTGCTGTTCTCGACCAACCACGTCAATCCGCGCAGTGCCGAGTTCGATCTGTTCGCGGTCAACATCGACGGCACGAACCTCGAGCAGATCACGTTCAGCGGTGGGTTCGACGGCTTCCCGGTGTTCTCGCCCGATGGCAAGACGCTCGCGTTCTCCTCCAACCGGCGCGATGTCGTCGCTGGCAAGTACCGGGTCAGCGGCACGCCCGCCGGCGACAAGGACACCAACGTGTTCCTTGCCGACTGGGTCGATGCACCTCCGGCACAGGTCTCCGAGGCGACCGCGAGCGCGGATCGAATCGCGCAGCTGGTCGGCTATCTCGCCGATGACAGCCGGGAGGGCCGGGGAGTCGGAACGAAGGGGCTCGAGGACACGATGGTGACGCTCGAGAAGCAGCTCGCTGCGCTGGGCGTGCAACCGGGCGTGGCCGGCAGCTGGCGGCAGCCGTTCGAGGTGACCACCGAGGTCAAGCGCGGCGCGAAGACGGCGTTGTCGATCGATGGCAAGCCGGTCGCGGCCGAAGACTTCGCGCCGATGGCGGCGAGTGCCAGCGGCGCTGCGACCGGCGACATCGTGCCGGTGGGCTACGGGCTGGTCGACGAAGCGAAGAAGCTCGACGACTACAAGGGCATCAACGTGAAGGGCAAGATCGCCTTGGTTTACCGGTTCACGCCGGCGGAGCCCAAGCTCGACCCGAGCACCGCGGCGCGGCTCGCCGATCTGCGCCACAAGGCGTTCACCGCGAAGCAGAAGGGCGCGAAAGCCCTGCTCGTCGTCGATGCCGGCGATCTGAAGCAGGACGAGGCGCCGCTGCCGAAGCTCTCCGCTGCGGAGAGCGAGTCGCAGATCCCCATCGTCGTGATCACGCGCAAGGCCGCCGCCGGTCTCGACAAGGGCAAGCACGCTGCGAAGCTCACGGTGGCGCTCGAGCCGGTGCGAACGAAGACGGCGAACGTCGTCGGCGTGATCCGCGCGGGTGCACCGATCAAGCAGCCGGGTGTCGTCGTCGTCGGTGCGCACATGGACCACCTCGGGATGGGCGGCCCTGGCGCGCTCGATCCGCAGGTCAACGATGTCCACAACGGGGCCGATGACAACGCGTCGGGCGTCGCGGTGCTGATGGAGGTCGCGCGGTCACTCGCAGCGAACAAGGCGACGCTCGCGCGCGACGTCTACTTCGTCGCGTTCTCCGCGGAGGAGATGGGCGACCTCGGGTCGTTCCA
>JACCQV010000226.1 GCA_013813945.1 Deltaproteobacteria bacterium
TCCCGGCACCGGCCGCCGCGGATGGAGCGGGCGGAACGTAGCTCGGGGAGAAGCCAGGAACTCCGGGCGGCGGTCCCATCGGTTGCGGCATCGACGGGCCACCGAGCGGGCCGGAGGGCGGCATGCCGGGCATCCCGCCGCCACCACCACCACCGGACGGACGCATGCCGCCCGCGGGCGGACTGGATGGCTGCGCCATCGGCGCACCAGGGCCACCACGCCGCGGAGCGCCGGCGAGCGGGCTCTGTTGCGACGGGTCCTGCATCATTGTCTTCATCATCGCCACGTCACCACCGCCCGGCTTTGGGGCAGCCGTCAGCTCCGCCCCGCATCCGAGGCAGAACTTGTAGTGATCCTGGTTTTCTTTCCCGCAACGATTGCAGACAGTCATGATGGCTCCGGAGAGAGTCAGACGATTTCAACGCGTAGTAGCTGCTGACCCAAGAACACGTAATCGCCGTGTCGTAGCACTTGTTCTCCGGTTACCCGGACAAAGGTGCCGTTGCGAGACCCGAGGTCGGTGACGGATAGTACGCCCCCGGAGACCCGGACCTCGGCGTGACGGCCCGAGATGAACGGATCTTCTGGGAAGTTGATGTCGTTGCCCTCGCGGCCAACGACGGCCGTTTCGCCATCGAGGCGATACACCCACCCGGTCGCTCCACCGCGCAGCGTCTGGCTGATCTGGAGGGTGGCCGGACGCGGCATGCTCGAGGAATAGTAGGTTCCGGCAGCATCGGGGACGTCGTCGGCCTGCGGCGCCGTGGCGACCGTCAGCACCTGTTCGCCGATCAGCACGACCGAGGGCGAGCCCAGCTTCACAGCGCCCGAGATCCGGACGTACACGCCGTTGAGCGAACCTTCGTCACGGACGACGAGCTCCGTCGGGGCACCCGCGTGCTGCGCGCGATACAAGAAGTTCGCGTGCGTCGGTGACAGGAACGGATCGTCGGGGAACGAGATCGGACACTCGCCGCGGCCCGCAGGATGCTCCTGGCCGGCGAGCGTGAAGGAGACGCCGTCCTCGCCGTCACCGCGGATCAGCGTCAGCTTCGCGCGCGCGGACTGATGCGCTCCGCCGAAGAACAGTGTGCTTCGCCCCGACTTCCCAGCGGTCGAGGGCAGGGGAGCCGCGGCACCCGATGGGACAGCGAGACCGCCTGGCCGAGGGCCGACGCGAGTCTCGACATCGAAGGTCGCCTCCGCGTTTGCCGCGGGCATTCGATGTCCGCAGTTCGGACAGAACTTCTGACCGCCGGTAACGATGTGCGAGCACTTGGGGCACTTCGGTCCGCCGCCGAGCGTCGCGACCTGCGGTGGACGGCTCGCCGTCCGCGGCCGCGGATCCAGTGCGACCGCAGCGCCACACCGCGCACATTGCGGCACCCCAATCGGGGTCAACGCGCTGCACGCGTCGCAGACCAGTCCCACGTCCATCAGGGTAGGAATTCTACCCCCTTAGGAAACTCAAGGTCAAAGAACGGGCCCGATCAGATCGCGGAGGATCTCGTCATGACCCCGCAGCAGCCCGGACGGCGGGATCGGGATCGCTCGCCAGCTCGCCACGGCGCTTCGTCGCGCGCTCGTCCTTGACGGTGCCGAGGCCTCGCGCCGCGGCGGCACGGACCTGGGCAACCTCGTCGCGAGACAGCGTGAGCAGCGGCTCGACCGCGGCGCCCGACCCGCCGGTCAGCGCGATCGCGACCGCTTCGCGCACGAAGCTCGACGAGTCCGCGGCCGCCTTGATCAGGGCCGCCGTGTCTCCACTCGCGCCGAGCTTGCCCATCGCGAGGGCCGCGGCGCGTCGATCCGCCCAGGATCCGCTCGCGAGCGTCCGGGTCAGCGAAGCGGTCAGCTCGGGCGGTGCGGAGCCTCGGCGGTGAGCCACCACGGGGATCGCATTCATGGCGGCGGCACGAACTTGATCGGCAGGATCGGCGAGGCCCTTGGCGATCGCGGCGTCGGCCAGCTTGACCTTGCCGCCGTCGAGCTTCGCGAGCACGGAGACCACGAGCGCGCGGACCTTGGGATCTTCGCTGGCCGACAGGGCAGCGATCGCGGGTGCGATCGACGCGGCGATCGAGGCGAGCGCCGCCGTGCTCTTCGCATCCCTGGTCGCAGGAGACAGCGCGCCGAGGCCGAGCTGGGCCGGTGCTCCGTCGAGGTCTGCGAGCACGGCGACGACGACGTCGCGATGCTCCGCGAGCGCATCGAGCAGACCCTTGGAGATGTCGTCGGCGTGATCGACGACGAGCTTGCCGGCGGCCGGTGCCTTGGGCAGCGTGCCGGGCAGCAGAGCAATCGCCTCGGGTGCGTTGAACTTGTCGTTGCGCTGCGGGTACTCGGCGAACCCGCCGACCTGCGCCGGGCCCAGACCGGCACCGCTCGTCCGGCCGATCGCCCACACGAGCTCGGCATCGGAGCGACCACCACGCGAGAAGTACGCGCGGATCAGCGGGCCGAGGGACTTCCCGTCACCGAGCTGACCGAGCGCCCATGCCGCCAGTCGCTGGGCTTCGCCGCGGTTGTCCCCGAGTGCGGCGAGCAGAGCCGGAACCGCCGACGAGATCTTGCGAGCACCGATCGCATACGCGCATGCGGCGCGCGTCGCGTCGTCCTTGCGCGCGTCCGCGAGCGTCGCGGTCAATGCCGGCGCGACCCGGCCGTCGTCGATCTGGCCGAGGCCGAGACACGCGAGCGCCTGGACCGATGGGCGGCGATCACCGAGCGCCTTCAGCAGCGGCGCCACCGCGCGACGATCACCCGAACGACCGACGGTGAACGTCGCCGCCTCGCGCATGGCGACCTCCTGATGATCCATCAGCGGAAGCACCTCGGTGAGGACACTCGGATCGCCGAGCCTGCCAGCTGCGACCAGTGCGGCGACGCGGACCTCGCGATCGAGGTTCTCGGTCAACGTCCCGATCCGGCGCGGCGCATCCTTGGGCGGTTCCTGGCGCGCCATGCGGACGAGCGGTTGCGCGGCCCCCTTGTTGCCGAGGTGGCCGAGCACGGCGACGGCGACGCGCTGCTGGCTGACATCCTTCTCGTCGCGCAGCGCCTCGAGCAGCGGCTGCAGGCCGTGGCCACCGATTCGCGTCAGCTCGGCGCGTGCGGCCTTCTTGACGTCGTCGCTGCCATGCCGCTCGCGCTCGACGAGGCGAGGCACGTAGCGCAGGTAGAGATCCACGAGGACGCGGCGATAGACCTGCTTGTGCGCCATCATGAACGACAGCGGCGACAGGACTTTCTCGAGCTCGCCGAGCGAGTCGGTCATCTCCTCGAGATCGATCGCTTCGCGTCCCGCACGACCGATGACTTCTTCATCGGTGGCGTTGCGCAGCACGTTGCGAAGCAGCTCGGCCGCCTTCATCGGCTTGCCACCCTGTACGTAGAGCTGTGCGAGCGCGAACTGCGCCTTGGAGTTGCGAGCGTCGAGCTGGACCGTCTTCTCGTAGGCGGCGATTGCCTCGGCGAACCGCTGCATCTCGACGTAGCGCTCGCCGAGCCGTTCGTAGGCGGTCGGATCGGTCGGGCTCTTTGCGAGCGCCTTCTGCGCCCATTCGATCGCCTCGTCGTCCTTGCGCGCCTCGGTCTTGATCTCGCTGATCTGCTGGTAGACATCGCGCTCGCGCGACGGTGCGATCTTCGCGAGCTCGAGCAGCATCGCGACGGCCTCGTCGTAGCGACGGGCCACGCGGTAGTGCTTGACGAGATCGAGGACGAGCTCCTGATCGTCGGGGACCTTCTTGCGGAGCACCTCGAGCGTGGCGACCGGCTCGCCCTTCTGCGGGCGGCGGGCGAAGTACTCGACGAGGAAGTAGCCGGCCTCGACTTCGCCGGCCTTGAACTTCGTCTCCCATTCCTTGCGGTAGATCGCTTCCTGCGCGCCCCACCGCGTGATCAGCTGGACCTTGTGACGGCGCGCATCGCGGCGCGCGAGCCGATCGCTCGGCTTGGTTCCGACCAGAGACAGGACCTTGTCCCAGTCCGCGATCGCTTCCTTGTAGCGCTTGTCGGTCTCGTGGAGACCGGCGCGGCCCTTGAAGAACTCGGGGTTCTTGTCGTCGAGCTTGATCGCCTTGTCGTAGTTCGCGAGCGCTTCGACCTTCTCGTTGTGCTCGGCGAGCACCTCACCGTACTTGGCGAAGCCGGCGGCCTTGCCCGAGTTGATCAGTCGCTTCCACGTTGCCTTCGCGCGTGCGCGGCTCGCGGCGTCGCCCTTCTGCCAGTACTGCTCGCCGAGCGTGACGAGGTGACCCGCATCGTCAGGCTCGAGCTTGGCGAGGCGCTCGTATTGCTCGATCGCCTCCTTCTCCTTGCCCCAGCGCTGATAGATGTCGGCGATCGCCGAGAGCACACCGGCGTCGTTCGGGAACCGGCCCTGAAGCCGCGCGAGCGTCTCCATGCCCTTCTTCTCGAGGCCGCGGCGCAGGTAGCGCTCCGATAGCTCGAGCTGGAACCGCGCCTCACCGGG
>JACCQV010000231.1 GCA_013813945.1 Deltaproteobacteria bacterium
TCGCCGTCATCGCCGTCATCGCCGTCCACGGCGTCGTCGGTTGGCCAATCATCCAAACAGGACCCGAACGCATCGAGTGCCGTTGGCAAGGATGGCGCTGCGGACGTTCGCACGGATCATGTCAGCGAATCGCCGGGCGACGCCGATGGGCCGCTGGCCGACGTCAGCCTGAGGCCGTCGGGCGTCGGTTGGTTCTGCACCGCCAGCTCGAACACCGCCGACTTCAAGCCGTGCTTCCGGACGCAAACCGATTGCGACGCGCAGGTCGCAAGGAATCCGGCGGTCTTCGCGCCCTGCACCGCGTCCAAGATCGCGCACTGCTTCACCGAGATGGTGGGAAGCGGCTACGGACGCAAGGACAAGATAACTGGCGTCCCGCCAGTCACGGGATGGAGACCGAAGCTCGAATGCAGCGCTACGCCAGCCGCGTGCTCCAATTACACGCGCGCACGCAGCGTGGGGCACCAGCGGAAGGACGGCCCGATCTCACTCCACAAGGACATCTCGCGTTGCACGGGATGGGAATGACCATGGTGCGAGCACGAGCGAACACTGGCGCCCGCGCAGCATAGTCATGAAGACCCGTCGGAAATGAAGCGAAGCCCGTACCGGGCCAGGTGGTCGGTGTAGCGTTCCGTTGCCACTCCGCGTGGTTCTCGATCGCCACCGATACGAGATCCACTTCGGTGGGCCACTGGCGGGCCAGACGAACGTGCGCGAGCGACCTTGAAGGTCCATGAACGATCTCGCACGTCGCTATCGTTTCGGTCCGCACGCCGCTGATACCACGACGTGATCCGGAAATTTCCTCGGTGATCGCGTCAGCTTCCGGATCGTCGTTCGCGCGGATTCGAAGCCCTCCGGAGCCAACGACGAACCTGATGCCAGCCCTCACCGGCGGCATTGTCCGTTTCGGAGCGATGACGTTCGTATCGTTCGACCGGTGTCGCTAGCGCCCGAGCTCCGCGAGACGTGTGACACCGCGCTCGTAGTGCTCGGTCACACGAGTCCTGGCCGCGCAGACGGCAGGATCGCCGCGGCGTGCCCCGATCCGCGATGGGTTCAGCGCGCAGCCGTCCGCCCAGGCCGCGATGTCTGGTTCGGCGCCAAACGTGCGTGACGCGAGCGCACCGCGCGCGTGCATGCGTGCCCAGCTGGCCAGGTCGTCTGGGTACACGTTGGGAGGACACAGCCGGTTCCGTTCGCGATCGTCATCGCGGGTTGCCTCCACGTATCCGACGAGAGCCGCGTTGAAGCACGGGAAGCCGGCGCGGACGGTCTGGAGCCGGAGCATGTCCGGGCTCCAGATCGGGACCAGCGGCGGGTAAGAAAGGCCCGCGGCCGCGCAGTGCACGACGAGCGCGTCGCGAGGCATCGCGACCGTGCCATGGTCGAGGACGATCTCGCGACGGGTCACCTGCGTGATATGGCCGAGCCGGACCACGTGCTCGACGCTGCGGAGGATCTCGAGCTCCCACGCGGCGAGGGTCGGCGTCTTCGCCATCCGCGGCATGACGTCTCGGTCGATCCGAAACAGTACGTCCGCCGCTTCGAGCCGCAGGAACATCTCGTCGAGCGATGCGGCAGAGGCGGCGGCCTCCATGACGTTCGCCGCCAGCTCCAGCGCCACCACCGGATCGGGCTGGACGGTCGCGCGATTGAGCATCCACGGATCACGCGGACGCACCCACGTGATGCGGTCCGGCGGCACGCCGTTGCCCAGCAGCCAGATGATCCCATCGGTCGCGGTCTTGCCGGAGCCGACGATCACGTAGCTCCGTGGTGTCCAGGTCAACCGGGCGAGGTCGGCGATCGGGGCGACACGCACCTCGTCTGCCACCGGGAACGGCACCGGCGTGGTCGCGGGGATCGCCGGCGACAGGTAGGTGGCGTCGACGACGCGGCGCCGCACCGTCACCGACCGGGTCTCTCCCGACAGCAGCGACGTGACGAGATGGACCGAGCCGTCCGCGCGATACTCGCTGCCACCAACGAACGTCACGCGCCCGGACCCGAGGAAGCGATCGAACAGGATGCGATCGTAGTAGGCGCGGATCTCGGAGACGCGCGCACGTTCCTGCATGCCCTTCTCCGGTCCGGTCGCCTGCACCGCGCCCGTCCCGAGCACGGTCGACCCGACCCCGTAGAACACCGACGCCTGATGCAGCTGGACGAACGGATACGCGTCGATCCAGTGGCCGCCCGGCACGTGACGTCGATCGACCAGCGTGACGTGCGCGTCGACGTGATCGAGGAGCGCGTCGGTGAACGCCATGCCCATGGCGCCGGCCCCGACGACGAGATAGTCGGTTTCCAGTGCGCGCGTCATCTGGCTATCATTGCCCGATGCGGCCGGGAGTCGGAGCTCTGTTTCGCGCGATCGCTTTCGATGGGGCTTCACGATGTGCTTCTCGGCGATCCGCGGCTCCTGGCACTCGACGACTTGCCGATCGCTGCCGCCTTCGCAGTGCGGACCGTGCGCTATGGTGCCGCGATGGCGAGAGTTGCGCTTCTGGCGGCCCTCGGAGGCATCGCGACTCTGGCTGCCGGTTGTTGGGTGCCACGGATGTCGTCGTCGGGCTCGTCCGGAAGTGGTGGAGGCGGCTCGAGCGGAGGAATCGGACAGCTCGGCAACAAAGGCCCGAGCTACTGCACGGTTCGTCCGCATCTCTCCACGTGGGACGGACCGTTGGTCGTGTCGCCGAACTGTCCGTATGAAGGGTGGGTGCGTCAGGTCATCCGGAACAGCCAGGAGATCGACGCGTGCATGCACGATCAGCCGAAGATCGAGGTTCGAGTTCTGATCAGGATCGAGAAGCGCGGGTTGCCCACCCTGGTCAGTGTCCAGACGCCGCTGGTTCCCCGAGCTCGAACCTGTATCGTGGATGCACTGTGGGGTTGGGAGTTTGCATCGGCGCCTCAGGCGGGTGAGCTGCTCGTCGTCTACCAGCCTGGACGATGAAGACGACGCGAGCGATCAGCGTTCGGACCGACTGACGCGCGCGCCACGTGCGAACGCGTCTCGGGTCTGCATCAGCGCCGTGTCGATCATTGGGCGCTGGATCGGCAGTGACGTCTGGGGATCGATCGCGAGCACCGCTTTCAGCGCGGACTCGTGATCCTTCGCGGGACCGAGCGCGTCGAGCGCGGCACGCAGCCCGTCACGTAGCCACTTACTCGCCCCGAACTGCAGCGAGTCGATCCGGCGGAGGCGAGCCGCGGAGAACCGGAGCCGCGTCAGCGGTAGGTTGTTGGTGTCCTTGATGCCGGCCTGCTGCAGCACAGACCACATGCCGAGCAGGGCATCCGCACCCGCGATCCGGCGCTCGGTCCAGTCGCCCGTCTTGAACCGCTCGATCGCCGCGCTCACGCCTTCGAGATCCGCGCGTGGTTGCGGGCGATGCGCGGCCGATGCAGCCGCGATCTCCGCGATCGCGAACGGCGGCTTGAACCCGTGGATCAGGTAGAACGCCGACGTCATCAGCCGGAGGGCGTCACCGACATGCGTGCGGCGCGGCGGATCAGGATCCTTGGTCTCGTACGAGACCAGATCATCGAGCGCGACCATCGCCTGCTGGTACTCGAGGTTCAGCCGCGGACCGTCGTACTCGAGCAGCATGGTGAGCACCGCGCGCATTGCACGTTCGGTGTCCTCGGCATCGCCCTCGATCGCCGCGAGCACCGCTTGGTGAGCGCCGAACACGGACTGCGCATACGCGCTCAGGACGGGCTCGAGCGCACGCAGTGCGCCTTTCGCATCCCCGGAGCCCGCTTCGCCTGCGCCGGCGAGTGGCTCGACTGCCGCAGCAAGAGCCTTCAACTCCTTCGACAGCACGGGCTTCGCAGGAGCCCGGTCCCGCGCTGCCGTGCGCGGCCCAGGGTCAGGGGAGGAGCCCGTGCGACACGCCGCGAGGGCGAGCACGAGGAGCATGAGACGCGTCATGCTCTGGAGCTTTGCAATCACCAGACCGGGCGCCCGTATCTGAAGCTCGAGAGCGAGGTGCTAGTCGCAGCACGCCAGCGCGTGGCTCGCGGTGCACTGGCCCTGCGAGAGGCCATTGACCGAGAGGCGGTAGCCGAGCGTTGTCGACTGCGTCCACGCCGAGCAGTTGAGCTGGGTCGCGCCGGTGTACCGGCCCATCTCGGCAGTGGCGATGTTGTTCTCCGGGTATGAATCGCCCTGCGTGCGGAGGTATGCGCTCGATTCGATCCACACGCCCGCCGCGGGTGGTGTGACGTTCGGCGAGGCGCGCTCGTACTCCGCCTTGTGACAGAGATGGCTGCCCGGAAATTCCGCGCCGCACACCTGGTTCATCTCGGCGCGACCTCCTGGCCGAGCGCCGGTGACCGTCGCGGTAGTGAAGCCGCGAAAGCCCTCGGTGTGGGGCGTGGTGCAGCACGCGAGCGTGTGCGTGGTCGAGCACTGGGTCTGCGTCTGGCCGCTGATCGTGAGGATGTAACCGAGCGTTCCGGACCCGGTCCAGCTCCCGCAGTTGATCTGCGAGGCTCCGGTATAGCGGCCCAGCCGGATGTGGCCGGTACCGCCGATCGGCGATGCGTCGGATGACGAGGCCTCGATGCCGCCGCTCGAATCGATCCACGCGCCGTCGCTCGGCGGAATCGTCGCCGAGTTGGCGAGGTAGTACTCGGAGAAGTGGCACAGGTGCGCGCCGGTGAACGCCGCGGCGCAGCGCGCGTGCATCGCCTCGCGACCTCCCGCGACGCCGCTGATCGCGGTGGTCGTGAAGCCGGCGAATTGCGACGCAGCCTCGCCGGTGACCATGCCTCCAGGGCCCATCGCGCCCGCCACACCCTGCGGACCCATCGAACCGGGCGCCCCGGCGGCTCCGGGCGCGCCGGCGATTCCCATCGCCCCGGCAGCACCGGCAGCACCGGCACTACCCATCGCACCCGGCGGACCTTGCGGGCCCGGCGGACCGACAGCACCCGCGGGACCTGCGGGACCTTGCGGACCGGGAGGTCCCTGGATCGTTCCACCGTCGAGGACGGTGACCTCTCCGGGAGGACCTTGCGGGCCCGGAACACCCTGGGGTCCCTGTGGTCCCTCGGGACCGGGAGGGCCTTCGAGGCCGCCTTGATCGTCACCACCCGCGTGGTTCGAACACCCGACGAGAACGAGGAGGAGAGCAGGAACGGTGCGGATCCACATGCGGCTGTACACGGTCCGGACGTACGGAGGTTCGTGACAGTCGCGCATCACCGACAGGTACGTCGGTGCGGCCCTCGCCGCTACTGCCCGGACTTCTGGCGGCGGCGCTTGAGGAGCTTGCGGCTGGCGATCTCGCGTTGACGCTCGTACGTCTTCACTTGAGCGAGCGTGGTGGGATCGGTGTTCGGCGTGGTGCGTTTGGTGAACTTACGTTTGCTCATGAGGCCGGCAAGGTACCAGATCGTCAGGAGCGACGAGCAGGGTGCTCAACGACCTTTCTTGCGAGCTCGCTGCTCGCGCGCGGTCAGGGCGATGCGCTCGCGATCGGCCAGGCGGATCGCCTCCTGGATCTCCGGACTCGGGTGGCTACGGCGCTAGTCCCGCGCGGTCGCGTAGCGCGGAGGCGGAGCCATCCGGTATGTTCCGCGGATGCGCACGTCGATCGGAATCTTGTCGCTCGTCTTGTTGGTCGCGGCTTGTTCCCGGAAGGAATCCAGCAAGGAAGCCGGAGACGGCACGCCGACGACGTATGACCTCGCGTCGGCCGGTGCGAGCTGGAAGGGATACACGGCCCGGTTGCCGCGCGCGGGCGCGAAGGTGATGGGGGACCTGGGGGGCGCGGCGCGGGTCGCCACGAACGGCCGGGACGCCGAGCCGTTCGATGTCGCGTGGGCGCCTGGCTCGCCGGACCTCGCGAACATCAAGGAGACCACCGCCGCCGGTGAGAGCGTGGGAACGAAGACCCGCTTCCTCGTCGAGAATCCGGACGATGTCACGTGGCTCAGCGAGTTCAAGACAGGGGGCAAGAGCTACCACTTCGACATCGGGGTCAGTGCCGCGGGCCAGACGTTCCGCTGCTACTCGCTGCCGATGGGCGTCGACAGCGAGGCGCAGCTCGCCGCGCACAAGGCGGCCTGCGCGACGCTCACGAAGACTCCCTGACGGAAGCCGAGCTCGTGATGGCGACGCAAGCGCGGCAGGCGATGCAGATCGTGGCTGCGTGCGTGTTGTCCGCGTGCATGGTCGTCAAGCGACCATCCGAGGAGAGGTCTCCGTCGCTCGCGCCGACGCCGAGCCTCGGGTCGGCGACGTTGGCCGTCACCTCGCCGCCGGTCTCCGCACCGGAGCTGGAAGGTCCAACGTGCGGTGATGGCACGTGCAACGGCGACGAGTCCTGTTCGACCTGCCCGAACGAGTGTGGAGCGTGCTCGGCTGGCTCGCTCGGCTCGGGCGGTGCACCTGGAACGCAGACCAGCTGGCCGTGCTCCCACTGCATCACAACCGTGCCGGCGGCGTATGACCCGTCGGTCCCAGCTCCGCTCGTCGTCTCGCTACATGGCGATGAAGGATCGCCGAGGGCCTCGCATGGGATCTGGAAGCAGGCCGCGCTCGACAACGGCTACATTCTGCTGTCCCCGGAGTGTCCCCGCGACCTCGGCTGCACCGGCCGGTGGGGCACCGGAGGCTGGCATCGCGACGGTCCAGCCGGCAGCGTCGCGTGGATCAACGCTCAGATCGATGCAGTGGAAGCGAAGTACAACATCGACCGCTCGCGTATCTACCTGCTCGGCGGATCGCGTGGCGCCGTGTACGTCGGCTTTCACGCGGACGCCTTTGCACCGCGGATCGCGGGCGCGGCGATGTATGCGGGCGGCTACTCGTCGGTCACGAGCACGTGCGCATCGTGCGCGCTGCCGGTGTACATCCTCGTCGGCGATCGAGACTATCTGCTCGACATCGCGAACAAGGCACGCGATTGGTTCCAGTCCTGTGGGAGCGAGGTCGTGTTCGACAAGATGTCGGGGGTGCGTCATCGAGGGATCGGCAAGTCACTCCTCAAGGGCAAGGCAACCACGATCCTCGAATGGTTCAGCGCCCGGCCGAGCTCCTGCGTGCCGCCAGGCGGTTCATGAACTGCGCGCCCACGATGAGGGTTCGATCGCGCAATCCACCTGACCGCTGCGCGCGGGATCCCTACCGTGATCGCGCGCGAGCGTATTAGTGTCGCGGTATGCCAACGCTCACGCGGCTTGCTCTGATCGCGATCGCGTTGTGTGGTGTCAGCGTCGCGTGCTCCAAACGTAAGACAGGTGGCGAGGAGTTCCTCGACATGCAACTCGCGGAGCTCGAGAAGGCACTCGCAGCGCGCGACCTGGCCGGCGTGTTCGTGGGCTGCCCGGTGACGACGGATCTCGAGAGTCCTGTCGCCACTCGAATGAAGAAGCTGTGCTCGGTCGACGTGCCGATCCTCATCCTCGAGGACTCGATCGCGGATGCGACCAAGAATGCCGCCGAGTTTCCTCCCGAGATGAAGGACATGAGCTGCACGCAGCTGTTCGCTCCGAGGGCCTTTGAAGCAGTCGCCGAGCAACCGTCACTGGATCCACGGCTCACGAGGCTCGTCGAGCAGTACACGAAGCTGTGCCCGGAGGCGGTCGCGAAGCTCAAGGCAGCGAAGCCACCAGCGCCGACGACGCACGGTTCGCCGTGATCGTGGGAGCGAGCGCGCTATCGCGGGTATCGGCCTTCGACAACGTCGTACCCGCGCAGGTCATCGGTGAGCTCCGGGCCCAGATCATCGAGGCCCAGGCGCGGCCACCCAGGCCGGGCGATGGAAGAACCCACTGGTACTCCCTCGACGCGCCAGCCCGACTCTTGTTCGAGCAGGTGATCCAGCACCTGCGAACGTTCGTTCCTCGGGCGCACGAATTCGTCGGCGCTGAATGGTGGTTTCGTGCGACGACGACCGACACGGGGTTTCCATTCCATTTCGACCGCGACGAAGGAATTCGAACATCGGTCGTGTCGCCTGCTCTGGCATCGATCCTCTACCTGAGCAACGCCGGTGGACCGACCGTCATCCTGGACGCAACACCGTCGCGAGTCTCGGCGCCGAGTGCGGGGATCGCCGTGCACCCGCGGCCTGGTCGGTTCGGCATGTTCCCGGGCACGCTGCTCCACGGCGTCTTGCCCGGACCCTCGAGCCGATGGCCGCGCGTCACGCTGCTCGTCAACTGGTGGCGGTCCGTACCGCGGATGGAATCCGCGCCGCCGCACCTCGGTAGCGCGCCACCATCGGCTCGTTGGCGTGTCGATGTGACACGCGCCAAGCTCGAAGCGATCGATCCGTCAAGGTTGCTTGCCAAGGCGGCCTGGCGCGACCTCATCTCCAAGCAAGCGACCTACAGGTAGCTCGGCGCGTTGGCCTTTGGAGAGGTCGGCGCTACGCTGCGCCCGATGATTCGAAGATACAGCGGAGACAAGAAGAGCATCGAAGCGCGGACCACCGACAACGGTCGGACCTGGTCCGTGAAGCTCTTCGACACCGGCCGGGTCACGGAGTATTCGGGCGGAACGGTCGCCGAGGTCGACGCTCTCGCCGCCAAGCACGGGATGAAGCTCGACCGCTAGCCGCTAGTAGTACCTGCCGACGTCAGCGCTTGTTCGCGTCGTTCCAGAGCTTGGGTTCCCAGAGTTCGACCTTGTTGCCGTCGGGATCGACGACCCACGCGAACACACCGTTCTCGGCGTAGTCCGGGCCCTTGATCACCTCGACGCCGTCGGCGCGCAGCTGGGCGAGGAGTCCGGCCATGTCGTCGACGCGGTAGTTGATCATGAACGACGAGGTGCTGGGCTTGAACCAGTCGCTGTCCTTGGCGGCGACGTGCCAGACCGTGAGGCCCTTGTCCTCGGCGTGATCGTCGGGCCACTTGAGGATGCTTCCGCCCCAGTCCTCGAGCGCAATTCCTAGGTTCTTGACGTACCAGGCCACGAGCGCCTCACGGTCGCCCGTCGACTTGATGAACACGCCGCCAATGCCGGTCACTTTCGCCATGCGGGCCTTGTAACACTGCGGGCACAGCAAGCGTCTGCTCCGCGGAATCGGGCGTTGTAAAAATACAGGCCGCGGACCAGGGCGCGCCCTTCGAGAGATCCACGTTTCACCTGTACGCCTTCATACCTACCGAGCTTCACGTGAGCGGAGGATCACGAGCACTGTCAGCTCGCCACTGGTTGCCAGCCGCAAGGCACCGAATCGGTCTTTGCTGAGTGCCGGATCCGTGGTCACAAAAGCTCATGCAGCACGTGCGTGGCGAGGGGATCGAGGGGCTGCGAGAGACGTACAACCGAGAGTGCGAGTCGGAGATTCCTGGCCGGAGTATCCGTCTCCTCGCTCTGCTCGAACTGGTGATGGAGCGCGCCAACTTCCATTCGCGCAGGTCCGACGCAGTCGCTCGCGAGCTCTATGGGCTCGCGAGACAGATCACGATGGAGCTGCGTGCACGAGCGAGACGCACACGGGGCCCGGAGTTGCCCCTCCGCTGAAGCTCTCTGCGCAACCGGAGACC
>JACCQV010000233.1 GCA_013813945.1 Deltaproteobacteria bacterium
AGATGGTCCAGCGCAAGGGTGTCCTCGAGCTGTCCTCGTTGCCGGGCAAGCTCGCTGACTGCTCCGAGCGCGACCCCAAGAAGTGCGAGCTGTTCATCGTCGAGGGCGAGTCCGCAGGTGGCTCTGCGAAGCAGGGCAGGGACCGCGCGTTCCAGGCGATCCTCCCGCTCAAGGGCAAGATCCTCAACGTCGAAAAGGTCCGCTTCGATCGCATGCTGTCGTCACAAGAGCTGACGACCTTGATCACTGCGCTCGGCACCAGCGTCGGTGACGAGAAGAACATCGAGAAGCTCCGCTATCACAAGATCGTCATCATGACGGACGCCGATGTCTACGGCAGTCACATCCGTACCCTGCTGCTGACGTTCTTCTTCCGTCACTTCAACGAGCTGTTCGAGAACGGCCACGTCTTCATCGCGCAGCCGCCGCTCTACAAGGTGAAGAAGGGCAAGACCGAGCTCTATCTCAAGAACGAGCAGGCGCTCGAGGACTTCCTCCTCGACAGCGTGTGCAAGGAGACCACCCTGACTCGCGCGGGCGGCACTCCGCTCACGGGTCTCGCGCTCTCGGTCATCGTCAAACGCATCAACCAGGCGCGTCGCCTGCGTGCGCAGCTCGACAAGCGTACCGATGGCCGCATCACGGCCCAGTTCGCAGACTCCGGCCTGTCCGAAGACCACCTGAAGAATCGCGAGAAGCTCGAGCTCCTCGAGGCCAAGGTCATGGCGGAGGTCTCCCGCCGGTACCCCGAGCTCGGCCAGGCGGCCGCGGAGTACAAGCAGGATTCCGAGCACGGTACGTGGGAGCTGCGCTACGGCGCCGGCATGCACGGCGTGCGTCGGCACACGACGATCAGCGCCGACCTCGTTCGCGCCGCGGAGTTCGTCGAGCTGCGCAAGATCAGCGCCGAGCTCCGGGCGCAGCTGACCGAGCCACTCGTGCTCACGCACGACAAGGACGACCCGCGCGAGATCAAGGGCTGGGACGAGATCGCCACGGTGATCGAAGAGCTCGGTCGCAAGGGTCTCGGCATCCAGCGCTACAAGGGTCTCGGCGAGATGAACGCGGACCAGCTGTGGGAGACCACGATGGATCCGACGAAGCGCCACCTCCTGCGCGTCAAGGTCGAGGAGATGGAAGAGGCCGATGGCATCTTCACGAAGCTGATGGGCGATCTCGTCGAGCCGCGGCGTCTGTTCATCGAAGAGAACGCGCTCAACGTGCGCAATCTCGACATCTGACCGCGCAGCGGTCAGTGGCGACATCTGACCGCTGCGGCTTGAGGGCTTTCGCGTGGCTCGCGTGGGTGCGCCTGAAACGCTAACCGCAGAGGCAGTGAGGCCGCAGAGCCGAACGAAGGACGTACTTCGCCGATGCACGTGTGCCGCACGTGCGTGTGCTTGGCGGTTCGTCCGCTCGGGCGGCGCGACCACGAGCGTGCAGGCTCCCGACGAGCGTGCACACCGAGTACGTCCGTCGGCCCTACGCGGTTCAGATCGCGCGGTGCAGCGCTTCGGAGAGCAGCGGCGACGCGTGCTCGCTATCGTTGAGGCGAACGAGCTGGAGCTCGGCGATCGAGGGTCCCGACAGCACATTGAGCGTCGCCGGCGCCTGGCGGAACATCCACACGCGCGACAGCGGCAGGCCGAGCAACACGGGCCACGCGCGATCCTCGACGTCGCCGAGGGTCTCCGCACCAGGCCCCGCCGGAACGTGGCGATCCGGGTTCGTGCGCCAGGTCCCGAACATCTCGGCGTGCGAGAGCTCGAGATCGCTCGCGAGCTGGCCTTCCCACTCGCCGTGCGAGATCTCGAGGAGTCCCTCGTCGAGCTCCAGGGGAGTCGTGCGCCCGGTGAGAATCGCCTCGGCCGTGCGCCGAGCCCGGGACAGCGGCGACGAGATCGCGCGCGCGATCGGGATGTGCGCGAGGCGCAGGCCGAGGGCGCGGACCTGCGCTTCCCCGTCCGCCGACAGCGGAATATCGGTGCGGCCCTGGTACCGGCCCTCCCGATTCCAGTTCGTTTCGCCGTGGCGGACCAGCAGCACGTTCATTTGCGCGCGACCATACACCCCTGTGCCTGACGCGGCGAGTCAGCGCAGTGCTGCTCGCGACCCTCGATTTCCCGAGAGGCGTCGTGGTAGCCACGTCCCATGACCCATCGCAGCCGGATCCTGGGCATCGGTATGGCGGTGCCCAAGCGCATCGTCACGAACAACGACCTCGCAGCGAAGATGGAGACGTCGCACGAGTGGATCGTCGAGCGCACGGGCATCGAGCAGCGTCACTGGGTCGAAGAGGGCGAGACCGGTTGCACTCTCGCAACCGCGGCGAGCATCGAAGCGATGCAGCGCGCGAAGGTCGACCCGAAGGTCATCGACCTCATCATCTACGCGACGCTGTCGCCGGACTACTTCTTCCCCGGAACTGGCGTGTTCGTGCAGCGCGCCCTCGGCATGAAGGAGATCCCGTGCCTCGACATTCGTCAGCAGTGCACGGGCTTCATCTACGGCCTGTCGATCGCCGACGCCTACGTCCGCACGGGCATGTTCAAGAACATCTTGCTGATCGGCTCCGAGGTCCACTCGACCGGTCTCGACGTGTCGACAGCGGGTCGTGACATCACCGTTCTGTTCGGTGATGGCGCCGGCGCCGTGGTGATCGGCCGCGCGGTCAACGAGGAGCAGATGATCCTGTCCACGCACATCCACGCGGATGGCAGCGAGGCGGAGAGCCTGTGGACGGAGTATCCGGCGAGTGCGCGTCACCCGCGCATCTCCGAGGCCGCGATGGCCGAGCGCGGTCACTTCCCGGTGATGAACGGCAAGAAGGTGTTCAAGCACGCGGTCACGCGGATGCCGCAGGCGATCATGGAGGGGATGATCGCGAACAACATCACGCTCGCCGACGTCGACATGGTCATTCCGCATCAGGCGAATCTGCGGATCAATCAGATGGTTGCGCAGATGATCGGCCTGCCCGCGGAGAAGACACACAACACGATCATGAAGTGGGGCAACACGACCGCCGCTTCGATCCCGATGTGCATGTACGACGCGCTCGAGCTCGGCAAGATCAAGCCGGGCAACCTCGTGTGCCTCGTCGCGTTTGGCGCTGGCTTGACGTGGGGTTCCGCGTTCCTCCGCTACTAGCAATGACGCTCTGATATCCTCGGGGTGATGGGCAAGCTCCTCCTCGTCTGTGCAGTGCTCGCGGCATGTTCCTCGTCGAAGCGCGACGTCGCCGACGGAGGACCTGATGCTCCGAACGAGTGCAAGCAGCCGGGGATGCACCGCTGCACCGGGTCGAGCTACGAGATCTGCACCGACGGGCTCTGGGTCACGGAGACCGACTGCCTCCAGGGCTGCATCGAGACGCTCGGCTGTGTCGCGTGCACGCCGAACGAGCGGTTCTGCAAGGACGGGAACGTCTGGCTGTGCGACGAGACTGGCGAGCCGGGCGAGATCGTCGAGACCTGCACCGGCGTGAACACGTGCGAGGGTGGCGGCTGCGTCGACGCGTGCGCGAATGCCGCGACGAACAAGAGCTACATCGGCTGCGAGTACTGGGCGGTCGATCTCGATAACGCGGTGGAGGTCTGGGGCCGCGCCACGCAGGCGGATTGCACGGCGCAGTTCAGCGGGACCTCCGTCACCATGGATGTCTGCTTCAAGGCCATGGGGCCGAACGTGACGACGGCGGGCGCCTGCGATCCTGCGACCACGGTGGGCGGCCCGCTGACCTGTCCGATTGGGTTCGCCTGTGGCCCGCAAACGCTGGTGTGTATCTCCGACGCGCAGCACTCGCCGTTCGCGATCGTCGTGTCGAACCCGCAGACCAAGGACGTCAACGTCACGGTCACCGGTCCGGGCGGCCAGACCATGGTGCGGACGGTCGCGGCAGGGCAGGTCGCATCGATCGTTCCGCAAGCGGGTGGAGCGATGCCGGACCAGTCGGTCGACGGCACCGTGCAGGGTCGTCGCGCGTACCGGATCACCTCGGACCTTCCGATCGTCGCGTACCAGTTCAACCCGCTCGACAACGTAAACGTGTTCTCGAACGACGCGTCGCTCCTGATCCCGCGGACGTCGTTCGACATCGACTACTACGGCATGAGCCATCGAACGCTCGAGCGCCGGTCACCGGCTCCCGGCAAGGACAACTACTACGGCTATCTCACCGTCGTCGCGTGGCAGGACAACACGCAGATCTCTGTCACCCCGACCACCGCCGTGCAATCGAGCACGACGCAGGCGACGATCGCCGCGGGCGCGACCGCCAGCTTCACGCTCGACGCCTTCGAGGTGCTCCAGCTCCAGGC
>JACCQV010000243.1 GCA_013813945.1 Deltaproteobacteria bacterium
GATCTCTTCTGCGGACCGCTTCGCCGCTTCGTCTCCGTCGACGTAGGCACGCTGGGCCAGCAGCTCGATCTCCTTCGCGGAGCTGGCGAGTGCTGCAGCCCCGGGGTCTTCCAGGGCCCACGGATCCGCGAGTTGACGACGAAGCTCAAGAAGATCTAGCGGCATGTCCCTCGACCCATCGTAACGTGAATGGCCGGCGGTGAAAATGTAGGTCCTTCAGAGTATGATAACCTTCGTACGTCCCCGGGGAGGACCATCCATGACTCGATCCGATCAAGAGCTGACTGCGCTTGCCGACAAGGTGTTTCAACCCTCGTCGCTCGAACCACTCGAGCAGGTCACCGCTCTCGCCGAACGCGCACCGATTGCCCACGAGCTCGCCACGCTGGCGTTCAAGGACAAGAACAAGACGGCCTGGCGATTGATCCAGAACGGGATCTTCGAGCTGCCGATGTTCAAGGTCACCTCGGGGCTCAGTGTCGATGGCCGCCGCCGTCCGTTCTTCCGGGGAGATCTCGTGTCTGCCGGTATCCGCGACATCGTGTGGAATGTCGAGGAGCAGAACGTTCCGCAGCTCACGCCACCCCGCCCCATGGTCGGCGAAGAAGCGGCGATCTTCATCGAGGAGCAGTTCCGGACGCGGTCCGTGCAACACCACCCGATGTTCAAGTACCTCGCCGAGACCAAGATGACGGACAACCAGCAGCGAGCCGCGGTGCTCGCGTACATGAACAGCGTCATGGTCCGGATCCGCACCGTTCACCGCAGCATCATGCTGGTCCAGCTCCCGATGGAGTTCCACGACTGCATCAAGCTCGCGGTGCTGGTCGTCGACGAGCTCGGTGGCGGTGTGCTCGACAAGGCGCACGCGCAGCAGACCGCGAACGACATCAAGAAGTGGGGCGAGACGGTCGACTGGCATGCGCCGGTCGAGAACGTCGAGATGCGCGCGATGCTCAACTGGAACCTGCGCACGGTGACGCACCCGGACTCCCTGTGGGCGTTCACAGGCATCTTCAGCGTCGAGTGGAACTCGTACCTCGAGCTTCGCGCCGCGCTACTCGCACTTCGCGAGCGCGGCATCGGCGATGACAAGATGGAGGTCCTTGTCTCGCACGGCGAGGGCGCGCCGTACGACAAGGACAAGCACGCCTTCACGGTTCGCCAGGAGCTCGGTCGCCGGATCGAGACGCCTGCGGACTGCGCTCAGGTGTACTCGGGCATCGCCTATCACCAGGGCCTGTATCACACGTTCTTCGACGGCGAGTTTGCGAAGCTCCGTCGCTCCGTCGAAGCCGCGACGTAACCGTCCGGCGAGCTAAGGCAGCGGGCGAGCGACGACGCGATTGCGTCCTCCGCGCTTCGCCTCGTACAGAGCCTCGTCGCTCGCCGCGATCAGGCCCTCCACGTCGGTGATGCGGGGATCCGGCATCATCGCGATGCCCGCGCTGATCGTGATCGGCACGGGCTCTCCGTTGAACAGGATCGCGAGTTGCTCGGTCGTCGAGCGGATTCGCTCCGCGAGCACTGCGGCGCTCGCAAGGTCCGTCCCTCGACACAGCACGGCAAACTCTTCGCCGCCGTAGCGCGCGAACACGTCCTCCGTCCTGACCAGCTGGGCGATGTGCTGGGCGAGCCCGGCGAGCACACGGTCGCCGGCAGGATGGCCGAGGGTGTCGTTGACCTTCTTGAAGTGGTCGATGTCGAACAGGATCAGAGAGAGAACCGTCCGGTGCCGGGCTGCGAACGCGAACTCGGTCCGGATCCGATCCTGGAAGTACTTCTTGTTGAAGATCTTCGTGAGCCCATCGCGAAGCGCCGAGTCGTACATCTGCTGCTGGAAGCTCTCTTCCAGCCGGTCGTGATAGGTGAACTTGAGGATCGTGGTCTCGCCGACCTGGATCTTGTCTCCATCGCTCAGCTTGTGGCGTGCCACGCGCGTGCCGTTGACATAGGTCCCGTTGCTCGACCCGAGGTCCTCGACGTACGTCTCGCCAGCGTCGACGATGAACCGGCAGTGCCGTCGCGACATCTTCTCTTCGACGAGCCGCAGATCAGCTTCCGTGCCCCGGCCGAGGGTCATGCTGCTCTTGAGCGGAATCATCTCGCCGACCTGGGTGCCCGCGATGACGATGAGATACGCACGATCCCTGGGGAGTGCCGCGACGTCTTCGGCCAATGCTCCGACGACCGTCGAGTCATCCATGTCCATGTCGATGTCGTCATCCGTGCCCATGGTGGAAGTGTAGTGCTTCTGCGCCTGGCGCTCATGGGCCTTCGCCGACGATCAGCATGCCTTGTGGAGGGCTGCTGATCTCGGTTCTCTGCCCGGATGGCCAGCGCACTTCCAGCGACTCGGCGCGGTCGCTGCCCAGACCGAACCACGCTTCGGCAGGACCGGCGGTATGGATGACGCCGCCCGCCCCCACCACCTTGGTCTGCCGCCGGCCGCTCGCATGCTGGACGCTCACGACAGCGCCGACGCCGTCGTGGTTGCTCGCCGAGCCTCGTAGCGTGACCTGCAACCAGGTTCCACGAGCGGGCACGCCCCGGTTCTCGTAGATCACGAGTGGGCCTTCCTTGTGGGAGATCACGATGTCTTGATCCCCATCTGCGTCGAGGTCGGTGACGACCAGCCCGCGGGCATCCATGCACGTGATCCCGGACGACACCTCCTGGAACGCAGGCTGTGGCCCGCGGGTGAACATCATCACCGGCGGCGCATCGAGGGGCGACGTCTCACCGTTGACGAGGATCAGCTCGTCATGACCATCGTGATCGAAATCGCTGAGCGCCGCACTCCAGCTGAGTACGAGGCAGTCCTCGGTCTGCGGTTGGTCACCACACCGATCGTTGACGCGCGCCGTCGCCGCCACTCCGAGCTCCGCTGCCCGATCAACGTAGCCAGCGTCGGGCGCGCGCAGGAACAGCTTGTTCGAACCGAAATCGGGGATGTAGAGGTCGAGAGAACCATCCTCGTCGAAGTCTCCGACCAGGCCGCCCATCGAGCTGCGCCGGCCCGCGAGGCCACGCTCCGCGGCGATGTCTGTGAAGCGCGGAACGCCATCGAGACCCGGCCCGTCATTGCGCAGCAGCTTGTCCACCGGTAGCGGCGAGCCACCGACGGGTCCGGATCCGCCGTGATCGGCCACGAGCGTGTCGTTCGCGACGTAGAGATCCTGGTCGCCGTCGGCATCGACGTCGAGCGCGCTCGTACTCCACGACAACCCATCACCCACGGCGGCGACCTCGGTGAGCTCGAGGAGACCGCGATTGCTGAACAAGCGATTCATCGAGCCGACCGGGTCGAGCAGATCCGCGTTGCTGACGTAGAGGTCGAGCTTGCCGTCGTTGTCGATGTCGACCGGGAGCAGATGCTCGGTCAGCCCGGAGCCCTCGAGGCGGCCGACCTCGAGGAAGGTGCCGTCGCCCACGTTGCCCAGGACGTACGCGACGTTCGTGCCGGCCACGACCAGATCGCGATCTCCGTCGTTGTCGAGGTCGGCGGCGGCGATCGCGCGCGCTCCGAGCGCGGGATCGAGTCCGGAGCTGACGACGCGCTCGAACTCCAGCGAACCGCGATTGCGGTACAGCATGAGTCCGCCATCCCTGCGCCCGGCGACGATCTCGGGGCGGCCGTCTCCGTCGAGATCCGCGACCGCGAGCCCGGCACCCTTGAAGTCGTTGCTCGCGTACATGAAGTCGACACCACTCTCGCGGGTGACGTCGGCGAACCGCTTCAGCGCGGGACCGCGTGGTGGATCGAGGCACTCGGTCACGGGATCATCGACCGCGCGATCGCAGGCTCCCACGACGGCGATGGTCAGCAGCCAGCCTGTCGGACGCGTGCGCATCACTCCGGTGCGGCGGCCAGGTTGCTACGAGCCTGCGCTGCTGCATCTTCGATGGTCGTGAACATCAGGGACTCGGCGATCTCCGGCCGTGCGCGAACGTTCGCGAGGGCCTCACCAAGCTGGCCCACGTGGTCCTCCGCGGTCTCGAGGTGAAACCCGAGGACCACGAACACGTCCTTGCCGGGCTCGCTCTTCCACCTCGCATGCGCCGCTTCGATCACCCCGGCGATCTCCGCTGCCGGCGAGTAATCCACGAACGCTGCGATCGGCATCTCGAGGATCTGCCCCCCGTGCGCCGGGATCAGCCACGGCTGACTCGCCGGGCTGACACCTGGCCAGATGTCGCGAATCCGCGCTGGCAACGTCTGGTCCTCGAGCTCGTCGAGCTGGCGGTGATCGATCGCCGACGAGTCCACGGTGTAGCCTTCGTCTCGGATCGCCTGCACGACCTTGGGCGTACCGAGGTAGCCGCCCGCGCGAAACGTGTGCGAGATCGGAAGCTGGGTCTTCTCGAGCAGCCGCCTCGATGTGCGCAGGAACAGGCGAAGCTCCGCGACCGTGTAGGCGTCGAGGTCTGTGTCGAACCCGTCATCGCCGTGGTCGAAGGCGAGGACCTCGTCGGTGCCGGTCAAGAACGACGGACTGACCTTCGGCTCGACGTCACTCGCCTCGGCCAGGGACCGCCACGCATGCAGATGCATCGCGAGCTCATCCCCCTTGTGCACGGCCGACCTGATGAACGTCACCAGAGTGGGATCGACGGACTCCTTCGTGAAGTACGCCGACGACATGAAGTGGGTCAGCGGGACGTCGCCGAGACCGCGGCGAACCTGCTCGATCGCCGCCAGGGCCCCCGGCGAGACATCCGCGCCTTCCCAGTCGATGGTCAATGCAACGACAACGCGCCCTGACGTCTCGGACGACGTCGATCGCGAGCACCCTGCGAGCACGATCGCGGCGAGGCACGCGGTGACATCGCGCACGACCGCGCTCACCTCGTGAGCTTCCTGAAGTAGGCGACCTCGACCTGGCCGTCGATCGCACGAAGCGGTACCCGGTCCTGGATCCGGGACGCCCACGCCGCGACCCCGCTGGCCAGGGTGTTCAGTGCATGATCATCGAGCGAGCTGCCGAGGCGGAACGCCAGGCGAATCGCGGGGCCCCGCTTCGTCGACGAGATCTGGGCGCGAACCCCGGCCACGACGTAGAGATGTGCGAGCACGGCGAGCAACGCGGGGACGTCGCCCGCTGGCAGCAACGACCGATCGATCGGGATGAACACGGCATGCGCGGTCACCGGTTCGAAGATCGTGACGCCGGCCGCGCGCAACGCGGCACCGACTCGGCGGACCAGGGCGAGGCGATCACGCACGAGCTCGGGATGGTCGAGCGCGTGGCGCGCACCGTCCCGCAGGTCCCGTTGCGGTTGCGGAGGATCGAGCGGCCCCATGCTGGTTCCGCTCTTGAACAGCAGCTGGGACGCACGCGCGATCACGGCGGTATCGGTCGATCCGATCACCGAGCCGATCGGGACCAGGAGCTCCTTAGCACACGAGATCGTGAAGGCATGTGCGAGCGACAGCATGTGACGCGCAGACGCCACGAGAGCACTCTCGCCGAGCGCCGCGCTGTTCGCGAGGGAGCGCGTGGCATCGAGGACCAGCCGAGCGCCGTGGCGATCACACAGGTCGCGCACGCTGGCGACATTCGGGCGAGAGAGCGGCCAGCCGAACGCTGCATTGTTCGCCACCTCGAGGTACACGAGCTGCACCCCTCCCCTGCCGAGTCGCTCTGCGAGCTTGTCGAGATCGACATCGCTGGAACCGTCCGGACCCGCGAGCGGAACCTCCTCGAGCACGGCGCCGGCATGTGCGAGCGCGGTCTGCGTCGTCGAGAACAAGCCATGGGTCAGCACGATCCGTGAACCCTGCAGGTCGAGCGCGTCAGCCAGCGCGAGCTCCGCAGCGCGGCCCTTCGTTGCGAACGCGAGCTTCGCGTCACCGGTCAGCGGCGACAGCGCCGCGGTGAGCTCCTCGGTGCTCGGCTCGTCACCCTGGCGAGTGGAGACCGGAGCGATGACGTCGCGTGGAATGTCGCTGAACAGATCGAAGGCGACCTGCGCGCCGGAGAGCCGGAGTGGGTTGGACCCCACGTCGAGGAGCTGCTTCGCGCGCTCTGCTTCGGTCACGAGACCTCCGCCTTCGTCGTGCGGCCGACGAGCTGGAGCTGCGGTTCACGGCCTGCACCGGCTGCTGTGAGCTGCGTACGCCGTCGGAGAAACACCGGCGAGAGCTCCGCGATCGTCGCGCAGCCGAGCAAGGACATCGTGCGCTCGATCTCGGCGCGCAGGATGTCGAGGGCACGCGTGGCCCCGGGCTGTCCGCCGGCGGCCAGGCCATAGAGCGACGCCCGGCCAAGCACGACGGCCTTGGCGCCCAGTGCGAGTGCCTTGACGATGTCGGTGCCGCGGCGAAAGCCGCTGTCGATCATCACCTCGATGCGCTTGCCGACGGCCGCGACCACCTCCTCGAGGATCTCGATCGGCGCGACCTCGGAGTCGAGCTGGCGTCCTCCATGGTTGCTGAGAACGATCCCATCGACACCGATGCGGGCCGCCTCCTCTGCGTCGGCAACGGCCATCACGCCCTTGAGCACCAGCTTTCGCTTCCACCGCTCACGCAGCTCGCGAATGGCATCCCAGGTGAGGCCTGGATTTCCCTGCGACGTCAGGTAGCGGGATCCGTCGAGCGGGCTCTGCCGTTCGGGTGGCAGGAACTCGGCGAGGTTGCCGAAGCCGGGCAGCCCACGCGGCAAGAACACGCTGAACAGCCAGCGCACGTGATGGAGGACATCGAGCTTGGAGCGCAGGGAGAGCGAGAGCGGCCGTCCGAAGTTGCGCACATCCCAGCTCCGGTTTCCGAGGACCGGTGCATCGAGCGTGATCACGAGGGCCTCGCAGCCCGCATGGTCCGCCCGCGCGATCAGGCGATCGACCACCGTGGAATCTCGCAGCATCAGCAGCATCAGCCACAGCCGACCACCCGCCTGCTCGGCGATCGCCTCGAGGCTGTCGCTCGCGACGATGCTCACCGTGAATGGAATGTTGTGGGCGCGTGCGGCGCGAGCGAGCGCGATGTCGCCCTGACGCCACAACATGCCGTTGAACCCCGTCGGACC
Organism: Deltaproteobacteria bacterium; assembly: GCA_013813945.1. Classification (GTDB taxonomy): domain Bacteria; phylum Myxococcota_A; class Polyangia; order Haliangiales; family Haliangiaceae; genus JABFXX01. Next base: position 7,032 of record JACCQV010000243.1, read on the forward strand.
GATCGCGAGCGGCATCCCACAGGGCTGGTCGAACAGCGTCGACGCCACGGTCCGCGCCGAGACGTCGACGAGCACGCGATGAACGAACTTGAGCTGCGCGAACGCGTCCAGGTTGCCGCGCAGGGTCGCCTCGTCCTCGCTCCCCCCTTCCAGGTACTCCGTCACGAACCCGGGGAGGCGTCGCCGGGCCATCTGGCGCAGCTCCTCGATGTCCAGCGCGCGCGCTACATCGTGCCCTCGGTAGTAGCGGCGCTTCATCCCGTCGCCGATCGTAAGTCGAAAACTTCGCCGACAGCAATGTCGGCGTCGTGGACATGCGTCGTCAGATCGGGGAAGATGGACGGGTGAAACGGGGACCAGGCTCGAACACCCTGCGGGCGAAGGTCGAACAGGCGTCCAGTGGTGGCACGCGCGTCACGCTGAGCGGAGCCATCGACGAGAGCTCCGACCTCGACGGCGTGTTCGCCAAGGTCACCGGTGACATGGTCATCAACATGAAGGACGTCGAGCGCGTCAACTCGATGGGCGTTCACATGTGGATTCCCGTCATGGCCCGGCTGTCCGCGAAGAACCGCGTCGTGATCGAGGAGATCTCGTACGGGTTCGTGTTCAACGCGAACGCGGTGGCGAACCTCTTCGGTGCCGCCAGGGTCGTGTCGTGCGCGGCGCCGTACTACTGCCCCAGCTGCAAGGACCACGTGATGGTGAAGGTCACCCTCGACGAGGTGAACGCCTCCAGTGGTGGCGCACCCGCCAAGCGCTGCGCGAAGTGCGCGGCTCCGATGGATTTCGACGAGCTCGAGGGCTACTTCTCGTTCTTCAAGACCAGCTCGGCAGCCTGAGCCTTCCATGGCGTCCAAACCGCCGCGCACCCTGGTGATCGCGCAGGATCCCGGGACCCATACGCTGGTCGAGCGCGTGACCCGGGACGCCCGCCAGCCGATCCGCCTGACGAGCGTGCTCGAGGTCACAGCCGACGGAGCCGCAGACGTCCCGCTGCTCGTGCTCGGCGAGCCCGAGCTGACTGCCGACCTCCCGGAGCACATCGAAAAGCTCCGCGCTGGCGGCCCCACGCCGATGCTGATCGCGCTGATCGACGAGTCGCAGGATCGTCGGGCGGCGCTCGACCGCGTCCTCGCCCAGCACATCGATCACCTCATCCCGAGCGCAGCGATCGAGGATCTCCTGCTCGCCACGCTGCGGAAGCTCGACTCCGGCGAGTACTTCGGACTCGAGTACTATCTTCGCCCTGGAATCGAGACGCTGTTCTGGACGCTCGGTGCGTCCCACGAGAAAGCGGTAGTCCTCGACGAGATCAAGAAGATCGCCGGCGAGGTCAAGTGTCACCCGCGAATCACGGACCTGCTCGTGACCGCCGTGGACGAGATGATCATCAACGCGCTGTACCGTCCTGATCCGGCGGCCGAGGAGGCCGGGCAGTCGAGCCGCCCCGTCACCGTCGCGTGCGGCTGCGATGGCCGGTTCCTCGCGGTCTCCGTGCTCGACGAGTACGGGCGGTTTCGTCACCAGGACCTGGTGGATGCGATCCGCAAGGCCCTCGAGCACGAGCAGCACGGCATCGCGGAGACCGCGGCGCACGCGAGCCTTGGGTTTCGCCTGATGCTCGGCGCGCTCAGTCACCTCGTGATCAACGTCGATCCAGGACGGCGGACCGAGATCATCGGCCTCGTGGATCTCCGCAGGTCGCTGAAAGATCATCGCAGCGCCGTGCCTGGTCTCGGGATGTTCACCTAGCGAGACTCCGAGTACAGTCGCGCGGATGGCGTGCACCAGAGCTTGGTTGTTGATCGGACTCACTGCAGCAGCGTGCTCCTCGCGGGATGCGGGTGAGGGCGCGAAGACTCGCAGCGAACCGACGAGTGTGGCCCCAGCCAAGCCGGTGGCAGCGGCGCCGGATGATCGCTACTCCGCAGGGGCGCTCGGGGCACTCACGTTCGAGGTCTCGTCAGGCAGCCCCGAGGCCCGCGCGAGCTTCAACCGCGGCCTGCTGGCGCTGCACTCGTTCTGGTACGACGAGGCGATCCGGCAGTTCGATGCGGCGATGGCTGCCGACCCCAAGATGAACATGGCGCACTGGGGCGCGGCGATGAGCCGGTGCAAGCTGCTCTGGGGAGAGGACGATCTGCGCGCGGCACGTGACGTGCTGGGTCGGATGCCGCATCCCGAGTCCCTGTCGGCCCGCGAGGAAGCGTGGGTCATGGCAGCGATCGAGCTCGTCCGTGAGGGTGACGTCCGAGCGAGCCGCAAGAAGTTCGCGGCCGCGATGGAACAAGTGCACGCGCAGTTTCCCGACGACGAATCCGCCACGTTTCTTGCGATCGCGCTGCTCTCGACCACCCGGCCGGAGGATCCGGATACGCTCGCGGTGCGCGAGCGGGTGGCCGAGCTCGCGCGCGGCGTGCACAAGCGAAACCCAAAGCATCCGGGCGCCGCTCACTACTTGATCCACGCGTACGACACGCCGGACCTCGCGGCGAAGGCGCTGCCGTTCGCGCATGACTACGCGAAGCTCGCGCCTGCCGCCTTCCACGCTCGCCACATGCCCGCGCATATCTTCTCGCGCCTGGGGATGTGGGACGAGGCGATCGCGAGCTGCCAGTCCGCGTGGGACGCATCTGTCGCCGCGGCCCGTCGTGAAAAGCTTTCGGCGAATCACCACGACTTTCACAGCTTGACCTGGCTCATCGAGATGAACTTCGAGCTCGGCAAGCGCAAGGAAGCGGATGCCGCGCTCAAGGTCTTCGAGACTGCGGTGCGCAGCGGTCTCGGTCATCAGCACCGCGCGGCGTACGCCGCTCAGGTCGCATCCTATGTGAAGCGAACCGGTGAGCCCGCCCGCGTCGACGACCTCCTCGCAGCGCTCGAGACTCCTCCGGCCAACGACGCCGCTCCTGTGCCGGCAGCGGGTGCGCCACCGGGTGCGCCACCGGGTGCGCCACCGGGTGCGCCCATGACGCGAGCCGAGCCCAAGAGCCATTGCGCCCCGGGCTCGACGTCGTCGCCGATGGAGCTGCTCGAGCAGGTCTCGGTGCTCGACACGCGGGCGCGCGCCGCCTCGATGGAGCGCTCTCTGCCGAAGACCAGGAGCTTCATCGCGGAGCTCGACGCGGCGAACGCGAAGCTGCGCCCGTTCTTCGAGACCACGCAACCCAAGGACGTCCTCGTCAAGACGGACGAAGCACACGCACGTCGCCGCGCGGCTCTGCTCGCTCGCGCGGCGGGCGATGATCGCGCCTTGCTCAAGGTCTTGCGCGCATCCGAGGCGGATGCCGGCAGCGAGACGGGCGGAGAGAGCAACCCGAGCGGGTTCGTGGTCCAGGAGGAGATCGCAGACACCCTGCTGCGCCTCAACGATGCGAAGGCCGCCAGCGCCGAGT
>JACCQV010000248.1 GCA_013813945.1 Deltaproteobacteria bacterium
GTGACGACTACATCGCCATCGGCGACCCGTCGTGTGGCGGTGGCGGATGCCTTCCGGTCGACGCACCGTGCGACGCGACCGTTCCGTGTTGCGACGGATCGTCGTGCATGGCCGGTACCTGCACCTCCAACGCGCCTCAGCTCCACGTCACCGACGTCTCCTCGATGGTCACCGATACGGGGGGCGGCATCTACACCACCTGGATCGGGGCCTGGTTCGGCGTCACCAGCGCGAGCGGGGGCGAGCGGTTCGGCGTGCTGCTCCCGTTTGACAACGTGAACACTCCCATCCTCGAAGATCAGTTCTACTTCGACGAGCTCAGCAGCCCGACGCCCAGCGTCCTGTCGATCGGCCCGAGCAACGGCGGCTTCATCCCCGCTCAGATCATCACCACGGTCACCGATCGCGGAGTGCTCCGGGTCCACATGCCCGCGCTCGTGACGAATGATTGTGTGCGCACGCGCCTCTACGTTGCGCCCGACGGCTCCACCTATCACTCGCGAGCCGACCACGACTACACCTACTCGGTGGCCAAGGCGAACATCTTCACGGAGCAATGTTTCGGCCAAGGTGTCGTCGGTCCCGACTTGACGCCCGAGCAAGCGTTCACCGCGCAGCATCTCGCGCGAGCAGCGGAACCGGCGCCGCCGCCGCCCTCCCCGGCCGCGGTTGCCACATCCGTCTCGCGCGTGTCCTCGATCGTCACCGACACCGGCGGCGGCGTCTACTACAACTGGATCGGCGCGTGGTATGGCGTCACGAGTGCCAGTGCGGGCGACCGGTTTGGTTATCTACTTCCCTTCGACGAGCCCAACACGCCGACGGTCGAGGATCAGTTCTACGTCGAGGAGATGACGAGCCCGACGCCGAGCATCCTCTCCATCGGCCCGAGCAACGGAGGCTTCATCCCCGCACAGATCCTCCACGTCGTCACCGATGCCGGACCCCTCGACGTCTACATGCCAGCTCTGAACCCGGAGGACTGCGTCCGTACGCGGCTGTACGTCGCATCCGACGGCTCGACGTATCACTCCAGAGCGGATCACGACTACACGTACTCGCCCGCCAAGGCGAACATCTTCACCGAGCAGTGCTTCGGTCAAGGTGTGGTCGGTCCCGATCTGACGCCCGCACAAGCGCTCGTTCCGCAGCACCTCGCGCGAGCTGCACCGTAGGCGCCAGCTGGCCGTTCACAGTCGGGGCTCGTGGTTCCTGCGCCGACGATTCCCGGACAGTAGAACGGTTACAAACCTAAACTGATCAGGTCGATGTCGGACCTGACCAAAGCACTCTGCTCGATCACCGCCACCCAGCGGCGGCGGTTCTTCTGGGCGGTGTGGTCGACCGGCGCGCCGTGCGAGACGCCGTTCCGCAAGCCGGACGCATCCGGCGGCGGTGCGCGATCCGAGGACGAAGCACGAGCCGCAGCCGAGCGCGCCGTCGGACGCCACGTCGTGCTCACCGAACCGTACTGGGCCCGCGCGTGGAACCGCGTCCTGCGCGGCGAGCGACCGCCTCCACGCCGGGCACCACGTGCTCGTGCTCCGGGTCAGAAACCGCCCGCATTGCGCTCGGCATGGACGACGCTACGCCTCGCGCCCGGCGCGTCGCTCGCCGAGGTCAGGAAGGCATTCCGGCAGCTCGCCCTCGAGACGCATCCCGATCACGGCGGCAACGCCGATGACTTCCGCGCAGTCCAGGACGCGTATGAACGCCTCGTCGACAGACTCGCGCGTCGAGTACGATCTCGTTGACTCATGCGAACCAGCGCCGACTACCTCCTGCCTCGCACCACCGGTGAAGCGCGCCGACTCCAGCTTCAATCGGAGCTGCTGCGCGAGGCGACCGAGACCCTGCTCGGCGCGCTCGACATCAGCGAGTCGCCATCATGCATCGACATCGGCTGTGGCACCGGCGATGTGATGCTGCTGATGGCGCAGAAGTACGGCGATCGAGCGCGCATCGTCGGTCTCGATCTCGACACCGGACCCGCCACCGCCCGGTTCGCTGCGGCCGCGAGTGCTCCGCGGTTCGAGCTCGTGCAACGTGATCTGTTCAGTGCGACGCCCCTGCCCGGCGCACCCTTCGGTCTGACGTTCTCTCGGTACCTCCTTCATCACGCCCCGGATCCGGTCGCCGCTCTCACGCGAATGTGGGAGCTAACCGCCGACGGTGGGACCCTCGCCGTCCTCGATCTCGATCAGCGCGGGACCACCACGTACCCGCTGTGGCCGCCGTATGAACAGATCGAGAGCTGGATCCGCGCCCTCTACGTCAAGACCGGGATCGACAACCACATCGGTCACAAGCTGCCCCACCTGTTCGAACGTGCCGGCATCGGCAAGCCGGATGGCACCAAGGTCGTCGGCGTGATCCGGACGATTGCCGAGCTCGCGGAGTTCTTGCCGCTCCTCCTCGACATGATCCGAGGCAAGCTGGTCGACCACGCGGTCGCGACGCAACACGAGATCGATCGCGTCGGAGCCGAGCTCGCGACGGCGCCGCAGCTGACGTCGACCTACTGCTATCGGCCGACCGCCGTCGGTGTCTGGAAGCAAAAGCGCGCCTGAAGATAGCTCGCGTTTGCGTGGAGGCTCTTCATGGCTGTTTCTCGCTCCCGTGTAGTGCGTCGTTGATCGCGGCCACGCGGTCGCTCGGGATGCCGAAGGCTACGACGAAGGCGCCGACGACGTTCTTCTCTGCGCGGTTGAAGTCACCATCGGAGTGCATCAGGGTCGCCATCGTGAAGACCACCTTCTCGCGCAGCGACTCCGACGGGAGGCGATGGGCCAGGGTCACGAGGTAGTCATGAATCTCGACCGGCGTCCTGAGATTCGCGAGGCGCTCGTGGGCACCCTGAATCATTACACGGAGCACCGCGCTGTCGAATCCCCACGGCAGGCCGAGGACGAGCTCGTCGAAGTGGCGGCTCTCCCTCGCGTTGATGTGCCCGTCAGCGATCACGCCTACCACGAGTGCTTCGAGGATGGCCAGGCGCTCCGGGTCTTCCAGTGCCGAGAAATCAGCGGCGTCGAGCTTCATGCAGAAGATCTACTCGATCTCGGCCGGTCGAGGAGCGATTACTGAGCCGCTAGCGGATCGAACACGACGAGGATCAGATCGCTCCTCCGGACTCGCCAGCTCGGACACTCGAACTGGAGCTCTCTGCACGTCGTATTGCACGAGTCGGGGTACGGTCCCGCCCATGCTGAAGCTGCTCGGAGGTATCGCGCTGATCGCCGCGGTCGCGTGTGGGCCCAGACCATCTCCGGCCCCATCCCGCGGAGCGCAGGCCCGCGGCCCCACGCTGACACTCGACGGCGCGTGGACGGTTGCCCAGGCGCAACCGCTCGTCGACAAGACGCAGACGGTGCGGCTCGCACCCGAGCTCTCGCACCTCACGCCGGGCGAGCGCGGCGCGGTCGCGAAGCTACTCGAGGTGGGCGCGATCATGCAGGAGCTCTACGAGGAGCAGCGCCACATCGATGCCCCGGCCGCGCGCGCGCTGGTCGCGAGCCTCGGCGACTCGCCGCTGGCGGACCATCTGAAGCTGCTGTACCGCCTGTTCCACGGACCGATCGCGAACACGCTCGAGAACAAGCGCGTGCCGTTTCTCGGCGTGCGACCGATCGCGCCGGGCAAGACGGTGTACCCGTGGGGCATCGAAGCCGCCGAGCTCGACGCGTTCCTCGCCGCGCATCCCGACCAACGCGACGCCCTCCTCGCGCCGCGCACCGTGGTCCGACGTGCAGACAGCGCGGCGATCGCCGCGGATCTCGCCACGCTCGATCGGCATCCCGTGCTCGATACGCTCCACCCCGGGCTGCGCGGCAAGCTCGAGGCGCTGCGCAGCACGTCGGGTCTCTACGCCGTGCCGTACTCGGTGGCGTACGCCGACCGGCTCGTGCGCGCTCACCACCTGCTCGCTGCCGCGGCGGATGCGGTCCACGGCGACGATCCCGAGCTCGCGGGCTACCTGCGCAATCGCGGCCGCGATCTGCTCAGCGACGACTACGAGTCCGGGGATGCAGCGTGGATCACCGCGAACTTTCGCAACCTCAACGTGCAGATCGGCTCGTACGAGAGCTACGACGACGAGCTGCACGGCGCGAAGACGTTCTTCTCGCTGAGCCTGCTCGCACGGCGCCCCGCGGAGTCCGAGGCCGTGCGTGCCGCGCTCGGCGACCTGCAGGCATTCGAAGATGCGCTTCCGTACAAGCAGCAGAAGCGGGTGCGTGATCGCATCCCGGTCGGCGTCTACGACGTGCTCGCAGATTTCGGTCAAGCCCGCGGCGGCAACACCGCGACCATCCTGCCGAACGAGGCGTACATCGCGCGGCGATACGGTCGAACGATCCTGCTCCGCGCGAACATCATGCGCGACCCCACGCTGTTCGACGTCGTCGAGGGCAGCTGGCGCGCCGTGATCACGCCGGCTCACGAGCGCGACCTCACTGCTGATGCCACGTTCCATCGCACGCTGTGGCACGAGATCGGTCACTACCTCGGCGTCGACAAGGCTAGCGATGGCCGCACGCTTGCCGCCGCGCTCGGCGACACGGCCGACTTGCTCGAGGAGATGAAGGCAGATCTCGTCTCGCTCTTCGTCGCGAAGCTCCTGCGCACGCGCGGCTACTACGACGACATGAAGCTTCGCGCGCTGTACGCCGCCGGGATCAACCGCGTGCTGCTGAACAACCGGCCGCGCCGCGATCAGCCGTACCAGACGATGCAGCTCATGCAGTGGAACTTCTTCCTCGAACGGGGCGTGCTGCGCCTCGACGCCGCGACCCATCAGTTCGTGATCGACTATGCCCGCTATCACGAGACCGTCAGCGAGCTGCTCGCCCGGGTGCTCGCGCTCCAGCACGCGGGTGACAAGGCAGAGGCAACGCGCTTCGTCGATCAGTACACGCGGTGGGACGCCACGCTGCATGACGTGATCGCGAAGCGCATCCGTGACGCCCAGCGCTACCGGTACACCGTGTTTCGGTACGCGGCGCTTGGCGAGTAACCCTTTGCCGGATGCGCTTTCTCACATGCTGACGGCCTGATCTCGCGTACAACCCGCCCATGTCGCGACGTGCGCTTCTCTGCGGGCTGCTCCTGGTCGGGTGTGGCGGCTCGGATGGAGTCCCCGGTCGGGACCAGATCGACGCGAGCGTGACCGACGGTGGCGAACCCGCCGATGGTCCCGGCTCGGACGCGAACACCGATGCGCATGCCTGCGCGTGGACCACTCGCACGCTCGAGCCATTTGTGGCTGGTTCGTCGCATTCCTCGGTCGTGCTCGACCCGGCGGGTGTCCTCCACGTCAGCTTCGTCGCGCCCGGCGATGGCGATCTCCGCTACGGAACCCTGGCGGTCAACGGGACGTGGAGCGAGGGGACGATCGATTCGTTCGCAGCCAATGTTGCGCACTCCGTCCTCGTGCTCGACCCGGCCAATGGTCTCCACATCAGCTACACGGCGACGGGCGACGGCGATCTCATGTACGCATACAAACCGTCAGGCGGCACGTGGACCACGACGACGGTGGATTCGTTTGCCGCCGGGGTCGCGCACTCGGCGCTCGTGCTCGACCCGGCCAACGGTCTTCACATCAGCTACACCGCGACGACGGACGGCGATCTCATGTACGCGTACAAGCCGGCGGGTGGATCCTGGACGACCACCACCGTCGACGCGTTCGCAGCCGGGGTCGCGCACTCGACGCTCGTGCTCGATCCGGCCAACGGCCTGCACATCAGCTACGCGGCGGCGGGCGATGGCGATCTGATGTATGCGTCCAGGCCGTCGGGAGGAACCTGGGCGACCACCACTGTCGACGCGTTCGCTGCCGGGGTCGCGCACTCCGCGCTCGTGCTCGATCCGGCCAACGGCCTGCACATCAGCTACACGGCCACCGGCGACGACGATCTCATGTACGCCCACAAGCCGGCGGGCGGAACCTGGACGACCACGACGATCGATCCGTTCGCCACGGGCGTCTCGCATTCGACCCTGGTCCTCGATCCTGCCAATGGTCTGCACATCAGCTACGCGGCCAGCGGCGAGGATGATCTGATCTACGCGTACAAGCCATCGGGCGGAACCTGGACGGAGACGACGATCGATCCGTTTGCCGAAGGCGTCGCACACTCGACGCTCCTGCTCGATCTCGCCAACGGCCTGCACGTCAGCTACACCGCGACCGGCGATGACGATCTCATGTACGCCTACAAGCCGTCGGGCGGAACGTGGACGGAGACGACGATCGATCCATTCGCCGACGGCGTCGCGCACTCGTCGCTCGTGCTCGATCCGGCCAACCGTGTCCACATCGTCTACAGCGTCTCGACCGACGGTGACCTGATGTACGCGACGCGCTGCTTGTGATGGTACGTCGGTTCACCTGGACCAGCTGTGCGGTCGTGACCTCGTTGGTCGCCGGCTGCGGTCCTCGCGCAACGCCCTCTGCGCCCGTGGAGGAGCAGCGCTCGCCCGTACCCGCGGACGCCGCACCGATGACGCCCGACCTCGACGCGCCCGCGGAGTCTTCGTCGGTCGAGGCGTCACCTCCGCGACAGGAGCGGTTGCCCTGGGTCAATCCGGCTCGCTGCGCACTGCCGTGTACGTACGATCCGCAGGCGAGGCTCGTGAGCGTCGACAACAACGGCGTCCTGGATCCCGCCGGAGGCCATCTCGTCGATCAGTCGATCCAGGAACCGCTCGGTGCGCTCGTCCGTGCCGCCCATACGGCCGGGCACAAGCTTCGAATCGAATCGGCCTTTCGCTCCTATGACGACCAGGTGCGGCTGTATCGCCAGATCAAGCAAGTCGGGCGCGCCGCCCGTCCGGGCCACAGCGAGCACCAGCTCGGGACGGCGATCGACTTCCGGTTACCGACGAGTGCGTCGATCGCGTGGCTCGCCCAAAATGCACCCGATCATGGCTTCGTCCTCAGCTATCCGGACGGCAAGCAGAGGATCACCGGCTATCGACCCGAGCCGTGGCACGTGCGCCACGTCGGCCCGCAGCTCGCGAACGAGCTCCGCACGAGCGGGTTGACGCTCGAGGAGCTGTTTCGAGCTCGACCCGCCCTGGGTGAGTCCGGCAGTTGCGAGGATTGTCCTCAGCCGGCATCGCGAAGAGCTTGCGGCACCATCAAGGCGGCGGGAACCTGCGACGGAACGGTGCTGCACTGGTGCTACGACGATGCGCTCGCCAGCGTCGATTGCGCCGCGTTCAACCAGCGCTGCGGCCGCACGCGGAGCTCGGACGTCTTTGATTGCATCGACGCCAGGTGACCCGATGCGTCACTTCGCGGTGCGGTACAGCTCCTCGCTGACGGCCAACACGGTCTTTCGCGCCGGAGCTCGAGAGCGACTCACGGCGCGATCTCGTTCACGGCGTGACTGGGAGGTCGCGGCGACGCGAAGTCAGCGCGCAGGTACCGCGTGATCGGCAGCGCGGTCGCGTAGCCGTCGGTGAAGCTCGCCGGGTAGAGCCCGGCATAGCTCGACTCGACCTGATCCTGCTCGTTGATCATCCACGCCACGAGTGCAATCGTCGTCGATGTACCGAGCACGCTGCGCGGAATCGCAAGCTTCGTCGCTGAGCTCGACCTCGTAGGGATCGGAGCTCACCGGCAAGTCCGTCGCGACGCAACGCTCGCCGACGCAGAGATTCATCGCGGTACCCTGCTGCTCCACGCGCACCTGCGCGACCGCCGGCGCAAGCGTTGCTCGCCGGTACTTGCCGGTATCGAGATCAACGGCCGCGCACTCGTCATCGCCGCCATTCAACGAGGTGCACACCACGGCCGTCTTGCCGCACACGTCGAACCGGCTCAGCAACGCCTGGTCGCTCCGAAAGCAGAACGCGCCCTCCGTCGTGATCTTGGGACACGATGGAGCGGCGACGACGACCGCCGCACCCAGCAGGAGCGAGCCAGCTGAAACGAGACCGAGCAGCGTGTACATCGAATCCTTGAACGTCCGAGCGTGCAGGATGTTCACGGGCAACGTACCGCGTCGCTACCGTGAACAGGCGTGCACAACGTGAATGCGGCGGCGCCCGCGAGGTCGTCTAACCCCAGGGATCGCTTGTGTTGACCTCGTAGGCGTAGGCGTAGGCGTCTGCGTAGGCGA
>JACCQV010000251.1 GCA_013813945.1 Deltaproteobacteria bacterium
CCCCGGCACAGCATCCGCGGCAGGAGCATCGATCGCCACCGCCGGCGTTGTCGCGACGTTCGTCGGCGGTGCATCGTCCTTGTTGTCGAGGAAGTAGACGACGGCGAAGAACCCGAGCACGGTCGCACCGATCGCGGCTACCACCTTGAGGAGGAGGTTGCCGCGCCTGGGCTGCTCGGGATAGGTGAACGCTCCGAGCGGCAGATCATTGTCCGTCGCGTTCGCTGGTGGCGGCACCGTCGGTGTGCGCTGGGGGCGAACCGGCAGGGGAGGCGGTGCGGTCGGCGGACGGATGCGCGGGGCGTCGACCGGCGAGGCTGACGGGGACGCCGGTGCTGCCGCTGCTGCTGCAGCAGGTGCAGCAGGTGCAGCAGGTGCGGCAGGTGCTGCAGGTGCAGCAGGTGCTGCTCTTGGTGGTGCTGCAGCAGGTGCTGCTGGTGGTGGTGCTGCTGGTGGTGGTGCTGCTGGTGGTGCTGCTGCAGGTGGTGGTGCTGCTGCAGGTGGTGCTGCTGCAGGTGGTGCTGCAGGTGGTGCTGCTGCTGCTGCTGCCGCAGGTGCTGCTGCTGCCGCAGGTGCTGCTGCTGCCGCAGGTGCTGCTGCTGCCGCAGGTGCTGCTGCTGCTGCTGCTGCGGTTGCTGGCGCTACGTCTGCTGCCGTGATGCCTGGCGCGTGGACGGCTCGCTGCTCGGCGGGAGGCTCCCCGCTCTCCGCAAGCGCGGCTGCGTCTGCTTCCGCTTTCGCTGCGGCGATGGTCGCTGCCCACGCCTCTTCGGTCAGCTCGCCACCGGTGTCTTCGTCGGCCTCGGTGACGTTCTCCGGTTCCGCCTTCGCGGCGGCGAGGATCGAGGTCCATGACTCGTCCGGATCCGGCTGGCTCGTCGGCGGCGCCGGTGCGGGTTTGACCGGCGTCGACGCGGCTGCCGGCTTCGCGGCCCATGGCTCACGCGTCGAGACGGTCGCGGGCGAGCTCGACGGTGTCGACGATCGGGCCGGATACGCGGGCATGCCGGCCGACGTGCGCTCGCGCGGAATCGGCGGCGGTGCCGTGGCCGGCTTCATTCGTCCCGGAGTCGTCGGAGGAGCGGAGGTCGGGCGCGGTCGGGTCGGCGCGCTCGACACGCCCGTGCCGCCGCGTACCGGAGTCGAGAACGAAAACGGTTTCGGTTCCTCGGCGACGCGGGGCTTCGCCACGGACGGCATGGCGCGCTGCGGGCGCGCGGGACCTGGCCCGGCCGGGGGCAGTGGGGGTGCGGGTTGGACCGCGGCCGTGTCGGTTGTGGTGTGGTCGCCGATCAGATCGTCGTCGTCGTCGTCGTCGTCGTCGTCGTCGCCGGGTGGGCGAGTCGGAACCGCGTAGTTCACGCGCGTCACGTCGTCGTGCGTGGGAGTGGAGCTCTTCGCAAGCTGTCGCTCGAGCCGCGCGACGTCGATCTCCTTCGTCGGCGGATCGTCGTCGGGCGGCTTGATGCGAGCGATCACGTTCGCGCCGGTCTTCTGGCGCGCCCGCGTGCTCGCCAGTGCGGGCATCCGGGCGGGGAGGCCCGAGCCACCCTGAGTCTTCTCGGGCGCGATCGGAACCGGGACACCCTCGTCGGCCTTTGAGCGCAGACGCGGGACCTGATCCACCAGGTTGCGCGGCGTGGTCGTCGGATCGAACAGCGGCAGGATCATCTTGTCCATCGCCATGCCGACGGCGCCGGGCACCACGAACACGAAGGTGGCGCCGCAGCGAACCACCTCCCTGAAACCAGACATCACTTCCGTGATGACGGGCGCGAGCGCCTTCGTGATGACGTCGCTCTCGCGGCTGAGGACCACCACGGCGTCGACCTCGCGATCTTCGATCCACCGCGCGAGCTGGGATCGAATCGCCGCCTCGGAGTCCGCGACCGCCTGGCGCGAGATCACGCGGTGACCGATCGCTGCGGCGCGCGTGGCGACGACCTCGACCGCTTCGAGATCGGCGCGCGCCGGATCCTTTGCGATCACGAGCACCGCGAGCTGGACCGAGACCGACCCCACGAGGCCATGCTAGCTCAGGCCACGCGGGCGGTCAGCGGTCGTGCCGCAGCTTCGATGTCAGTGCCCCTGGCAGGCCCCGCTGGAGCGCTGCGATGTCGAGCGTGTTCATCTGCAGCAGCGCGCCCATCACGCGGTTCGCTCGAAGATGACGGTCATGACGTTGCGCTTGGGCCGCGGTCCGTGATCGCCGTGCTGCGAGACGTTGGTGATCTTCGAATTCGGAAAAATCGAGGTGTAGAACGTTGCCGCCGGCTCGGCCTGAGCTTCTGCATGGAAACCTCCTTCCGCCGGCCGACATCGCCGCGGAGGTTTTTTCAATCATCGTGGCGCCGGCGGTCGCGGGCGCTGGCTGCGAGATCGACCGCCACGGTCGCTCCCCAACCCTCCGGAGTCCGCACGGTTGCGAGCGTCAGCGCCGGGTGGAACCACGAGCCGCGGCCGTCGGTGCGTGCGAGTCGACCCGTGACGCCGGCGCTGAACCGGGTGCGGAGATCGCCGTGATCGGTCGGGTCGAGGGCGAGCACGGTGTCGAACGACACGGTGCCGCTGTAGCGGGCGAACAGGAGCCCGAACCCGGCGCGCGGGATGACGTGCATCAAACGCTCGTTCGTGGTCTCGCGCGCCATGTCGACGCCGAAGTCGACGCGCGCGGCGAGGTCGACTCCGCGGCCCAGCCAGCGCGACGGCAGGGTGACGAAGCCGAACATCTTCGAGCCGCTGAGGCGGACACCCGCGCTGCGCGGAAGATCGAGCACGAGATCACCGACGCGAGCACTCGTGAACTGCGGGCGCGCTTCCTTCGAGCCGGTCGGCAGCAGTGCGCCGATGCGATACACGCTCTGTTCGTGCGAGCCCTCGCCACCCGCGAACAAACCGACATCGCCGTTCCCGAGCCATGCGCGCGACGTGTCGGAGCGGATCGGGCCACCGGCAGCGGCGACACCGACCGCATCGGGAACGAGCACATAGGACATCGGCAGCGTGCCGTACGCGCCGAACTTGCAGTCGCAGCTCGTCGACGCTTGCGCGTGCAGCGTCGTCCGCGTCGTGTCGAACGAGTCCGCGCTTCCCATCTCGGTCGTCACACCGACGCGCGGCGGTGCGAACTGGATCCGATCGAGGAGACCGAACGGCAGCCACATCTTGTTCGCTCTCTCGGCGGGCCGGTACGCCGGCTGGATGATCGCGAGGTCGATCAGGGAGAGCCCGGACGTCGCTTGCCACGAATGCAGATCGGCATCGGCGATCTGCGGCACGAAGGCGTACTTCGCGGTCTGTGCGATGCGCTCTGCGGCACCGCGTCCGCGATCCGCTGCGTAGAGGGCACCGACCGCGCACAACGTGCCTGCATCGTCGACGAACGTGGGTCGCAGCGCATCACGGTGATCATCGTTGTGCGGGAAGGCGCCGGCATCGGCGTAGGCGGCAAGGCGCGCCAGGTTGCGTGCACGAGCCGCTCGGCGGTCGGCTGGCCACGTTGACGTGTCGGCGGCAGCGAGCAGGTCGTGGGCGAACCGCAGGTGCCCACGCACTCTCTCGCGCTCGGCCTCGGCGGGCGACAGCCCGTCGACTGAGGGGACATAACCGGCGACCGCGCCGAGATCACCCACGTAGAGGTTGATGCCGGTGGTGTGGAGATCCGGAGCGGGCGCGGACATCGCAGCCAGGAGCGCCGCGACGAGAGGGAGGACGGCCATGCCCCTGGAACGCGCGAGCGGGCCGAACTGGGCAGGATTTCTGCCCTCGGGGTCTAGGTCTCTTCGTCGAAGCGGGCCGGAACCTTCTTGATGTCGATGCCCGCCGCGCGCGCGAGGTCAGCGGTGTTGCCGGCCGGCTTGATCGGGCGCGACCTCGGGACGATCGGCGCTGCGATCTGCGCGACATGAGCGAGGATCTTGCGCTCGCCCGCGAACTCGAGCGTCACGTGCTGTGCGGCCTCGATCACGATGCCGACGCCGAACTTGGGGTGGTTGACCCACTGATCGACGTAGAACGTCGACTTCGACGAGTAATCGAGGATCTGCGCGCCGGGCGGCGGCTCCTTGATCACCACGGCCGCCTTGCGCGGAGCGGCCTTCTTCTTCGGCTTGTCCTTGCCGAGACGCGCCTCGTAGCGCGACAGCAGGTCGTCGTACCACTCCGCCGGGAACGCTTCTCCGTCGCCGCCGTCGTGGTCGAGGGCAGAGAGCTCGGAGAACAGCGCTGCGACGTCGGTCCATGCCGGGGCGGTACCTTCGACGTCGATCATCTTCACCGCGGGTGCAGCGTCCGCCTTCCAGTTGTCGTGAAGGCGCCAGTAGATCTCGAGGAGCAGCACGTCGTTGCCCGTATCGGCCGGGACCTCGTCGGTGCCTTCTGACGTGATGCTGCCGACGAGCGTCTCGATGTCACCGAGCGCGGCCTTGATCGCCTTGTCGACGCGCACGGCGGTCTTGGCGTCATCCGGGTTCGGCGCGGCCTCCTTCATCGAGGCCATCAGCTCGCGTCCGGCGAATTGCGATTCGTACTTCGCGTGGATGGCGGCCAGGGCGATTCCGGACAGTCGCGTGTCGAGCTCGGCTTCTTGATCGAAAGGCACGGCGCATCCTACACCTTCCACGCGACGACGAGGCGGGCCTCTGGCGTGTCGTGCCGTCGCGATGCCAGGGATTCCACGAGATCGGGGCCCTCGACAGCTCTGGCAGCGCGATCAGCGCGCCGAACGTACGGGGCGCACGGATTCCTGGTCGTGCGCAGCGTCCGAAGCAGCAGCGTCGAGCGTCGCGCCCACGGCCAGCGCGCCGATCGCGGCGAATGGCGACGCACCGAGGCCAAGCAGCATCTCGCCGACGAACGTCGCGCCCATCGCCGCGGCGTGCAGGTTGCCGGCACGCCCACGTGGGTTCCAGCCGAAATCTTCACTGCCATCGAGCGTGATGATCGGGCTCACCATGGGGAACCGTTCGCCGATCTCCATCGTGGCGATGATGCGCGCGCCCTCTGCGCGGAGTGACTTGATCGGCTTGGGCGGATCGGACTCCCGCGTCACCGCTGTCGGGTCCGCGTGCGCGGCGGTGGCCAGACCGAACGTGAGCACGAGCGCGATCGCCTTCATGGATAGATCAGAGCAGATCCGGGCAGCGCCAAGGTGGCGGTTCACGTGAAGATCACGCGAGTGCGAGGGGTTGCGGTCACAAAAAGTTGGACTCATTGGCGGGCCGCGACACAATTTTTTTCATGACGGTCACAGCCCTCAGGGTCGACAAATCGGAGACGCGTCAGCTCGGCGAGCGGGATCTGAGCTCCAGTGGGTCTCGCCTCGGCGAGCCGATCGACTGGCACATCAGCAACGGGACGTTCTTCACCGCGTTCGTGGCGATCGCGGCTGTGCTCGCCGCCGCCGCCCTGATCGTACGCTGACGACCAGCGGCGTCAGCGATCGCTGCCAACGCCGATCGTGAGGGAGAGACCGAACGAGTGGTAGCTGTCCTGGCTCGGCTGCTGGATGCCATCACGGAGCCGCGGCATCGCACCCACCGCACCGAGGAACGCGATCCGGATCGAGTGGAGGTAGCCTTCGGAGCGGCGCGCGATGTCGATCGAAGCTCCGGCGGTTGCGGACGTGTAGATGCCGTTGACGGCGCCGTTGACCTCGCGGCTGCCCTCGGAGCAGTCGGTTCCTTCGCCAGTACCGCTGACGCAGTAGCGGCCGGTGGCATCGATGTACGTGGCGGCGACCGTCGCCTGGATGTGGAAGTCGAGCCAGCCGAACGGCAGCAGCAAAGCGTCCACGGCGAGCTCGCCGCCGAGTCGGTTCGCTCGGTAGGTCGCGCCGCCATCATCGCCGCGCGCCTGCGTGCCGTACGCGATCCCGGCGACGGCAAACCGATCGTCGAGCTTCTTGCGCAAGCCGACCATCGGCTCGAACGGACTGTCGCCGGCCTCGCCCCACGTGCGAGCGCCGAGGATCAGCCCCTTGGTTCCGAACAGCCGATCGGGCTCGATCAGCGCGGACAGCTGCAGGCTTGCCTGCGGGCCCGGCTCTGCCTCGCGGGTTGCATCGCTCAGGAAGAACACGGGCATCACGGCTGCCTGGACCTCGCCGCCGGGTCGCTGGGCCGGGAGCGCGGAGATGCCGGTCGTCGCAGGCATCGGACCGAGCGTGGTGCACGCGGACGCGAGCCCGGAACCAAGAACAAACCCAAGAACGAGGATGCGGTGCTGCATGCACCGATGACCCGTGACCGGCGCCACGTGGGAACCACCAGGCCGGGCACGTCCTGGCAACGGCCGGCGCGATCAGGCTTCCGGACGCTTGCGACGACGGAGTAGCGTGGCGATCAGGGGGGTGAGGCCGAGCGTGGCGAGAATGCGCAGCGGCATCGTCGCCTTGGCAGCGAGCCAGCCCGCGCCGATCACGCCGAGCACACCACTCGCCGACGAGGGCGCCATGCCCAGTCCGAACGCGAGCGAGAACCCCGCGATCGTACCGAGCGACAGCGTGAGGTACGTGTAGATCGCGATCTTGCCGTAGTCGGCCATCAGCGCTTGCAGCCGCTGCTTGAGCGTGGGCTTTGCGACGACGGCCTCGGACGACATCCAAGCGGTCTACCACGTCCCACCGAGCCCGAACACCAGGCCCGGCTTGCCTCCGTCGAGCGGCACCGCGAGGTCGACCCGGATCAAACCGATCGGCGACCGCCACAACACACCGACGCCCACGGACGCCGCGGACCACTGCGCACCGTGCGTGAGGATCCCGCCCGCATCGACCCAGCCGGCGAGCGAGAGGCCGGCCCGCGGGAGCAAGGGAGCCTCGAGCTCGCCGCGCGCCGTGTACTTGAGATTTCCACCGAGGGACATGCCGGTCAGCGGATCGCGCGGCCCGAGCGCACCGGGCGCGTAGCCGCGAATGTCGCGATTGCCGTCGAAGTGCAGACGTTCGGAGAACGGTGCGCCGTCGCTGACGGTGCTCATCGTGCCCGCAAGGTGCAGCGTGAGCGGGCCGAGCGGACGGTGGTGGCTCAGCCACGCGTCGGTGCGGATCATCTGGATCTCGGAGCCGAGGTCGCGATCTGCGATCTCGATCGAGGTGCCGACCCGGGTACCACGCGTCGGTGCGAACGGATGATCGAGCGTGTTGTAGTCGATGCCGGCGCGGATCGCGGCGAGGCGACCGCCGCGGAACGGATCCGTTGCCTGCGATCCGCGCGCGAGTACGCCGGTGTCGGGGGTGACCTCGATCTGCT
>JACCQV010000289.1 GCA_013813945.1 Deltaproteobacteria bacterium
CGCCGGTGATCAGCACGGTCGCGTCGCTATCGGCGACCTGGCGAATCAGCTCGGTGGTCGCGCGCAGCGCCGAGCTCGTGCCGGCGATCGTGGCGATCGGTAGCTCGCGATCGACGGCCGCCCGGAGGCGCTTGACCTCGTTGCGAACCGACAGGTGCTCGAGTGCGCGGCGCACCGCCACCTCGAGCGCATCGATCTTCACGGGCTTGGTGATGAAGTCATACGCGCCCGCGCGGATCGCGGCGACGGCGGTATCGAGGGCGCCCAGGCCGGTCAGTACGATCGGGAGCAGATCTGGATGCCGTTCGTGCAGCTGGGCGCAGAGCTCGACGCCATTCATCCCGGGCATCTGGACGTCGGTCACCACGACATCGAAGGACTTCGACCGCAGGCGCTCGAGACCGGCCTGCGCTGACTCGACGGCCTCGGCATCGAAGCCGCGGCCGCGAAGCGCTTCGCACAGCAGCATTCGAGTGTCGTCTTCGTCGTCCACGATGAGAATAGATCCGGTCATGTTCGCCTCGCGACGGATGCGCGGACCGTGCCACGTAGCAAGATCGCTACGAGCGCTCGATCCGGGGTGCGCTTCCTCGACGGAGGATGCTCGTTAGCGTGGTCCAACGGAACAAGCATCGCCATCGGAGATCGGATGCGGGCAAACCGCCCGGTGAGCGGTAGTGCACATCGATCTGTGCGAATACGCCCGGCCATCGGCTAAGTGGCTGATGGAACAGGCCCACTGACGCTCTGCGGCGAACGACCCCCAGCGGCACGGAACGCGCATGGGTGAGGCGAATGCTGCCCGCGGACGCCCTGCGTGATGTCTCGATCCTCGTGGTCGAGGACGACCTCGACACCTGTGTCCTTTATGAGCGGGCGCTGACCGCGGCGGGGGCGAACGTCCGGACCGCCAGCAGTGTCGAAGGCGCGCTGGGCTTGCTCGCTGCCGCCCGCCCCGATGTCGTGCTCTGCGATCTCCACCTCCCGGAGGCGGACGGCTACGCACTCCTCGAGCAGGTGCGTGCAGATCCGGCGCTCGCTGGCATTCCGATCATCGCGATCAGCGGCAGCCATCCCGAGCTCGAGCATGATCGCGCGCTCGCGGCCGGCTTCGCGCGGCATCTGCCGAAGCCGAGCAAGCTCCACGAGATCGTCACCGCGGTCGCCGACCTCGCCGCCTAGAGCGACGAGATCCATGCGCGCAGCATGGGCTCGCCATTCTGCAGGTCGGTGCGGATCGCCGCGTGGTGACAAGTCGTGTACAGATGGCCACGCAATGTGGCGGCTCGGACGCTCCTGGGACCTCGAGCACGTGCTCGCAGAAACTTGGTTTGCATCCCGACCGTTTTCACATCTCGTGATCGATGACTTCGCGCCGAATGAAGTCCTCGCAGATCTGCTCGCGGTCGTCGACGAGGAGCCCGTTGATCGCCGCGAGAGTGACCTGTTCGCGTTCGACGCGACGGCACCGGAGCCGACGACCTCCGAGCTGCGCGCGCTGCGCGATCAATTCGCCGCGACGCTCGCCCCTGCCCTCACCCGGATCACGGGGAAGCTCGTCACGCGCGTCGACATGCGCGCGTACGCGTATCGCCCCGGTCATTACCTGCTGCCGCACTCCGATCACCAGGATGGACTGCATCGGGTCCTGGCGTATGCGTATTACCTGCCGTCGCCCGAGCCTCCCGTCGGTGGCGAGCTCGAGCTATTTCGCTGCCGCCTCGAGAATGGTGCGATCGCGGCGACCGACTGCGCGCAGCTGATCGAGCCGCGCGCGAATCGCCTCGTCGTGTTCGACGTCAGCGACGTGTCGCTCCATCAAGTTCGCGAGGTGACCGCTGGCCTGCGGATCTCGCTCGCCGGGTGGTTCCACGCGTGACCCGCCTTGAGGAGCTGTTCGCCCCGCGGATCGCGGTGATCGTTCCCGATGCCATCGGCTCCGCGCTCGCCGCCGATCTTCGCGCGCGCTTCGAGCGCACCGGGTACACCCGCTACACGCTGCTCGATCGCGGCAGTTATGACGAGCTGCGCGATCCAGGGGAGCTCGAGCCCATGGCGGCGCTGATCGCCGTCACAACCGAGATCACCGAACGCTCGCTCGTTCTCGCGGAGGCACGCGTCCTCCAGCTCGTGCCGGGCGACTACCTTCTCGCGCACCATGATCGGGTCCACGACGAGCACCACATCGAGCTGATCCTCGATCTGTCGCCCGCGCTCGTGCCGAACGCGGCAGTGCACTACCGGCGCGACGGCGATGTCTACTTCGAGGTTCCGTCGCGGCCGTGTGCGCTGTCGATCGTCGCGCGAGAACCGAGCGTCACGTGCAACCACGTGTACGTCAGCAAGCTTCATCTGGATGCGCGCGTGGTCCGCCTGGTACTGCTGCTCCGCGACGCCTGATCCCGAACGAGGCCGAGCTGCTCGATGCTTCGCTCGACTTCGCCGCGCAGGGTCAGTTCTACCTGCGCCGCGGTCTCTGGCGTCGCTCGCGCTCAGGGCGGCAAGCCGCAGGCGAGCCACTCGGCCAGCAGCGTGCGCTCTGCGAGGCTCGGCATCGCACCGTCCGGCGGCATCTGGTCGTTGGTCGCTTCCGGTCCCGATCCGGCTGCTCGATCGACGTGGTCGTAGACCCGGCGAACGCCGATGAGCGAGTCGAAGTCGTGATCGAGCGTCGCGCCCTCGCGATCCGATCCGGTCTTCGTCGACGAGTGGCAGCGCGTGCAGTAGTTCTCCATGAACGGCTGGCCAAAGCTCGCGTACGTGAGCGTCGAGGTCGGCGGACACACCGCCCCCGTCGGGGGACCGAGCACGTCCGTCTCCTCGGAGCAGCAGCCACCACCGTGCCCCATCGTGAACAGCAGCAGAGCGCAGGCGAGCACGGCGGTCCGGACGTCGAGGCGGAGCTTCATCTGAACGCCTGCAGGATACCCGCAGCCGGCGGATCGGGCAGGGAGATTTGGCGAGCGCTCATGTCTTTGCCGGCTTCTGATCCGATCGCGGGATAAGCTCGTAGTCATGAATCGCCTCGGAGCTCTCGCGATCCTGTCCGGCGGCCTGGTTGGCGGCCTGTTACTCGACTGTCCGTCCACGTCGGCTCCGCAGCTCCAGCTCGGTGAGCCACCGTCGGAGTGGTACGAGCCCGCGAGCTCGGCGATCCAGGCGCAACACCAGCAGCAGGGCCCGACGCAGCGGTTCCTCGCTCGACGCGGCGGCACGTGGGAGCTCGACTTCGATCCCGTGCTCGCCACGCCGCGCTCGATGCGGAGCTCGGGTGTTCCGTTCGGCTCGGCCACCAGCTCGGAGGCTGAGTTCGAGCAGGAAGCCCTCGCCTTCGTCCGCGATCACGCCGATCTGTTCGGCACCACCGAGCTGGTCCCCGCCGGCGCGATCATCGATCGCGAGCGCGAGCTGTCCACGATCCAGCTCGCGCAGCACCACCACGGCGTGCCGGTCCTCGCTGGACACCTCGGCCTCACGGTTTCGCGCAACCGGCTCGTGCTCGTGCTAGGCACCACGTATCCGATCCGCGACCTCGACACGCAGCCGACGGTTGTGCTCTCGCGCGCGCTGGCCGCGGTGCGTGCGGTGCTCGCACCGGCGAACACCGGCGATCGCGACGCGGGTCGCCTCGTCATCGTGCCCGAGCACGGCACCGGGACCGTGCGCTATCAGCTCGTGTGGGAGGTCACTGCCTGGCGCGGTGAACAGCAGGCGATCGTTCATGTCGACGCGCTCCGCGGCCAGGTGGTGTCGGGCTACGACGCGAACCGCTACGACTACGCTGGCCGCGCGAGCAACCACGTCGACGAGCGCACCGTCGGCGATGCCGTCGTCCGTCTGCCGGCGGCGCACCTTCGCCTCCACTCGTCGCGCGGCACGGCGACGACGGATGGCGAGGGCGCGTTCAAGTTCTCGGGCACCGCAGGCCCGCTGATCGTCAACGCGAACCTGCACGGTGCGTACGTCGACGTGCAGAACCTCGATGGACCGAACGCAAAGTTCGTGGGGATGATGCGCCCCAACTCTGCCTACGCTCTCGAGTGGACCGAAACCCGCTCGACCCCCGAGGAGCGCGACGTCTTCCGCGCATCGACGGTCACGAACCGGTACGTCGCCCCGGTGTTCCCGGGTCTCACGTGGCTCGAGCGTCCGATCCTCGCGAAGGTCAACCACAAGCGCACCTGCAACGCGTACTGGAACGGCAGCTCGATCAATTTCTTCGCCGCCGGCAACGGCTGCAACAACACGGGGCGGATCTTCGACGTCGTCGCGCACGAGTGGGGTCATGGCTTCGACGCCAATGCACCCGGTGCCGCGATCGACGGTGCCCTCGGTGAGTTCATCGGCGATCTGATCTCGTTCGTCCAGACGCGAAGCCCACTGCTCGGACCCGGCTTCTTCACCGATGGCAAGCCCGTCCGCGATCTGGAGGATCCGAACTTCGAGTGCTACGACCCCAAGAAGCGCGAGGTCCACGCAGCCGGCCACCTGCTAGGTGCCGTGATGTGGGACGTCTTCAACGATCTGGAGCGCGCGGGTGTCACCGGCGATCCGCTCAAGCGGCTGATGCTGTTCCCGATCGCGATCGCGCAGACGCGCGCTGGCTGGTACAGCGCGATGCTCGCCGTCGACGATGACGACGGCAATCTCACGAACGGCACGCCGAACGAGTGCCTGATCTACAGCCAGTTCAAGGCGCACAGCTGCGGCAGCGCGCGGTGGCCCGGCATCCCGGACCAGGATCCACCGCACTGCGTGACGTCGCGCTAGCCGAAACGCAATATCGGCGAGCAGGACGGTGTCCCACTCGCCGATGGTGGATCGAAGATCCTGTTCAGACCGGCAGCAGCTGCAGGAGACAGATCGAGTTGCAGCCGTCTCCGCCAGTCGTGTTGCCGTCGTCGCAGGTCTCGCCGAGCTCGATGATGCCGTTGCCGCAGCAAGGCTCCTTGGCATCGGGGGTCGGTGCCGGCGCGTCGGGCATCGGGGCCGGGGCATCGGGCGTCGGGGCGTCCGGGGTCGGCGCATCGGGCGTCGGCGGCGCATCCGGGG
>JACCQV010000291.1 GCA_013813945.1 Deltaproteobacteria bacterium
GCTCCGGCCCCCAAATGCTCCACGCGATGAACGCCAGCACCGCGACGGCCAATACCGCCGGCACGAACCACCCCGCCACCCGGTCGGCAAGCCGTTGGATGGGCGCGCGGCTGCGCTGGGCCTCGGCGACCATCGCCACGATCCGCGACAGCAGCGTCTCGGATCCGACCTTGTCGGCACGGATCACCAGCGCCCCCGTCCCGTTGACCGTCGCCCCGATCACGCGACTGCCGGCCTGCTTCTCGTCGGGGATCGACTCGCCGGTGACCATCGATTCGTCGACGGATGACGTGCCCTCGAGGACGACGCCATCGACCGGAACTTTCTCGCCGGGACGGACGCGCAGACGATCACCGACCTGGACGGCATCGAGCGGGACGTCGTCCTCGGTCCCATCCGCGGCGAGCCGCCGGGCCGAGGTCGCGGCCATGCCGAGCAGCTTGCGGATCGCGGCGCCGGTCTGGCCCCGAGCGCGGAGCTCGAGGACTTGCCCGAGGAGGATCAGCGTGACGATCACACCGGCCGCCTCGAAGTAGGTCGCGACCGTCCCGTCGTGCGCGTTGCGGAACGAGGCCGGGAAGACGTCGGGGACGAGGGCCGCGACGAGGCTGAACCCGTACGCGACCCCGACACCGAGACCGATCAGCGTGAACATGTTGAGCCGGCGATTGCGCAGCGACTGCGCGAAGCGCACGTAGAACGGCGCTGCCGCCCAGATGCACACCGGGGTCGCGAGCGCGAGCTCGGTCCACACGCGTGTCCGCGCGCCGAGGATCGAGTAGCCGAGCATGTCCGCCATCACGATCACGAACAGCGGGAGCGTGAAGGCTGCCGCGAGCACGAACCGGCGCGTCATGTCGCGGAGCTCGGGATCGGGGCCGTCCGCGAGCGAGGGCATCCGCGGCTCGAGTGCCATCCCGCAGATCGGACAGCTCCCCGGCACGTTGCGCACGATCTCGGGGTGCATAGGGCACGTGTACTCGGTGCCCGATGCCGCCGGCGCGGATGGCTCGGGTGTCATCGCCGCCGCAGGTGCCTGCGTCCTGTACTTCGCAGGATCCGCGACGAACTTGTCCTTGCACTTCGCGTTGCAGAACAGGACCTCACGGCCACCGCTCGTCACGCGGTGCTGCGTCGTCGGCTTCACGGTCATGCCGCAGACAGGATCGATCTCGGTCGGAGGCGCCGCCGTCGCGGTCGAGGCGCCGTACTTCGCAGGATCTGCGAGGAACTTCTCCTTGCATCTCGCGCTGCAGAACAGGACCTCGCGGCCCTCGTGCACCGCGCGGTGCGCGGTCGTCGCCTTGACCGTCATTCCGCAGACTGGATCGGTGGCAAGGGGGTTGTCCGTCGCCTCGGGCGACAGCGCGCCGTCGCGAGGACCATGGGGCTCGAGATCGTGGGTGGTGTGGGTCATTATGTTCCTCGGTAATGACGACCTCGCGCGCCCATTACATTACGCGTCGAAGTGTATGTGCCGGATGGGCTTCCGCCGCGACGTACTCCTGATCGTGATGTGGCCCGGCCCGCGCGGCCTCGGCATTGGCGAGTGTCTCGACCCATCGATCGCCAGGCGCGCCGAACAGGTCGACCAGCGGAACGCCGCCGATCAGGCGGTTGTCGTCATCGACGACGTAGAGTGTGTCGATCACGTCGAAGGCTCGTCCGGGGAGCGCAGCGATCGCCGCCGCCACGAGATCGCCGCGGCGCGCCACCGGGTGCGCGAGACGACGTGCTGAGCTGCGCTTTCCGCCGGCATCGCTCCGGACACCACCGGAAGTCCAAGCAGCGTAGCCGGGGCTCGATCGGCCCGTCGCGACGATGTTGGCGATTCTCTCGATCACATGCACATTGAAGGTTCATTGCGACTCGCGTGCCACATCGACTAACGCGAGCGGTGTCACCTGGTCCCAGGGTTGCATCCGACTCGGACGATGAGCTTCCAAAAGATCGTCTGCCCGATCGACTTCTCGCTTGGATCGGAGCGCGCGATGCGCGTGGCGGTGCGAATCGCGGAGAGATCCAGAGCTGAGCTCGTGATCGCCCACGCGTTCCATGTCCCGCCGCTGGCGTTCGCGGGCGAGGCGCCGTTCCCCGGCGATATGATCGAGCGGATGCAGGAAGACGCCCAGCGCGGCTTGACCGAGGCGGCAATGGAAGCCACCCGCCTGGGAGCTCAGCGCCTGACATCGCGGCTCCTGACCGGGCTGCCTTCAGATCAGATCGTCGAGGCGGTGCGAAGCGACGCGGCGGTCGATCTCGTCGTCATGGGCACGCACGGCCGCACGGGCCTTTCGCGCGTGTTCCTCGGCTCGGTGGCGGAGAAGGTCGTTCGTCTTGCACCGTGCTCGGTGCTCACCGTGCGCGAACAGGCCGACGTCACGCCATTTCACCACGTCCTGTGTCCGATTGATTTCTCGGAGAGCTCGCGGCACGCAGTCGAGCTCGCGGCGAAGGTTGCGGAGTCGGGAGCTTCGCGCATCACGCTGCTCCACGTGCTCGAGCTGCCAGTGGCCTACTCGGGCGACCCGCATGTACCGGGCTTCATCGAAGGTCTCGACAAGAAGGCGGCACATCTGCTCGAGCAGTGGGCCGACGACGTCAGAGCCAAGGTCTCCGTACCGGTGACGACCAGATCCACGATCGGCAGCCCTGGCGAACAAGCGCTCGCCGCGCTCGACGACGACCCGACCTTCGATCTCGTCGTGATGGGAAGTCACGGCAGAACCGGCATCCGTCGCGTGCTACTCGGTTCGGTCGCCGAGAAGGTCGTGCGTCATGCGGCCTGTCCTGCGCTCATCGCCCGAGCTCGCACAGCGACGTGAAGAATTGGCCTCATTTGGGTGCGGTCGCGAGCCACGTCCATTCGGTCACCGATGGCGGGTCTTCGCCGGTTGCGCGGGTGTGGAGACGGGCTGCTGCGCGGGCGTCGACCATGTCCTGGCGCAGGTGCGCGCAACGGGTGTTGAGGTTTGGCACGCGGTCGATGACGTCGATCACGAGATGGAACCGGTCCAGGTCGTTGAGCATCAACATGTCGAACGGCGTGGTCGTCGTTCCCTCCTCCTTGTATCCACGGACGTGGATGTTGGCGTGGTTGGTGCGGCGGTAGGTCAGGCGGTGGATCAACCACGGATACCCGTGAAACGCGAAGATCACCGGCCGGTCCGTTGTGAACAGCGCGTCGAATTCGTGGTCGGACATTCCGTGTGGATGGTCGTTCGGTGTCTGGAGCCGCATCAGATCAACGACGTTGACGACGCGGACTTTCAGGTCGGGGATGAGCTCGCGCAGGATGCTCGTAGCTGCCAAGGTTTCAAGTGTTGGCACGTCACCGGCGCATGCCAGGACCACATCGGGTTCGACGCCGCGATCGCTCGAGGCCCACTCGAAGATGCCGATCCCGCGGGTGCAGTGCAAGATCGCGTCGTCGATGCGGAGCCATTGTGGGGCTGGTTGCTTGCCGATGACGACCACGTTGACGTAGTCGCGGCTGCGGAGGCAATGATCGAGGACCGAGAGCAGACAGTTCGCGTCCGGCGGCAGATAGACCCGGATGACCTCGGCCCCCTTGTTGACAACATGGTCGATGAACCCGGGATCCTGGTGAGAGAAGCCGTTGTGGTCCTGACGCCAGACGTGGCTGGTCAGCAAATAGTTCAGTGATGCGATCGGCTGCCGCCAGGGGATGCGGCGGGTGGTGCGCAGCCACTTGGCGTGCTGGTTGAACATCGAGTCGATGATGTGGATGAACGCTTCGTAGCTGGTGAACAGGCCGTGACGGCCGGTCAGCAGATATCCCTCCAGCCAGCCCTGACAGAGGTGCTCGCTCAAGACCTCCATCACCCGCCCGTCCCGGGCCAGGTGATCGTCGCCGTCGACCACTTCAGCGTTCCAGGCGCGGCCGGTGACGGCAAACACGTCTCCGAGCCGATTGGACGCGACCTCGTCGGGTCCCATCAATCGGAACCTGTGCGGGTTTGCCGTGATCAGCTGGGCCAGCCATCGACCGGCTGCACGTGTCGCTTCCGCGATCGTTGCGCCGGGTTTGGTGCAGTCGACGGCGAAGTTTCGAAAGTCCGGCAGGCGAAGATCCGTGAGCAGCCGCCCGCCGTTGGCATGTAGGGAGGCGCTCATCCGTCGGTCCTGGCGCGGGATGGCGTCGACGAGCTCCTGCACCGGTGCCCCAGCGGCGGTGAACAGTTCCTCGGGGCGGTAGGTGCGCATCCATTCCTCGAGCTGCGCACGGTGCGTGTCGTTGGTGCGAACTTCGTCGAGTGGGACCTGATGGGCACGCCACGATCCTTCGATCTGGAGACCGTCGACGGTGGCGGGTCCGGTCCAGCCCTTGGGGGAGCGGAGCACGATCATCGGCCAGCGCGGCCGTTCTCTCGAGGTGCCCGCTCGTGCAGCCTGTTGAGCATCGCGGATCAGGTCGAATGCTCGGTCCAGTGCATCGGCCATCTCGGTGTGCATGACGGCAGGGTCATCGCCGGCCACAACGAGTACCTGGTGACCGTAACCTTCGAGGAGGCTTGTCAGTTCGTCCTCGGGGATGCGCGCAAGGACCGTCGGGCTGGCGATCTTGTAGCCGTTCAGAT
>JACCQV010000332.1 GCA_013813945.1 Deltaproteobacteria bacterium
GATCGCGACCTCGAGCGCCTTCTCGTCGAGCTTCTCCGCATCGATCGGCGCCGGCGGCACCACCGGCGTCAACGGCTTGACCAGGTCGGCGATCGCCTTGTCGTCGGCAAACGCAACGTCGATCTCTTCCGGCTGCTTGCCGAACTCGACGGCGATGCTGGTATCGGCACGGACCGTCAACGGACAATCGAGAACATCGCCGGCCGCAGCCTGCGCCATCACATCGCCACTACCGAGACACGACGCCATCGGATCGCCCAGCAGCGGCACGAGCTCTGCGGGCGTCCGCATCGGCAGCTGCTGATACCCGCCGAACGTCATCCGCTCGCCGACCACCGCGCTGAGCCGGACCTGCGTGCCGGGGTCGACCTCGATGCGACAGCGCGGCCCTTCGATCTCGCGCATCGCGTGCATGACCGGCGGATCGTTGCGGCGAGCGATCAGATCCGAGAGCCGCTGCGTGGTCGCCACGATCCCGGGGATCAGCGCCATCGATCGGATGTCGCCGAGCTCGTCGACTTCGGGGACGCAGCGCGCGAGCGTCATGCCATCCGTCGCGCGCGTGATGAGGACCTGACCCTTGCCCTCGCCTTCCATGCGCACCGAAAGGAACGGGCGCGGCGTCGGCTGCGAGAGGTCGTAGATCAGGTACGCCCCAGCCTGCGCCACGAGGGCTGCAAAGACAGCGGGGGCCAGCAGCCAGCGGCTGCGATATGCACGTTGTCGACGGGCCACCGCTCGTACAGTGTGACATACGAACGCGGGATTGGTTGCCCCGTTTTTCTAGTCCCTACGCTGACCTAACTCAGTTTTGCCGCGATGTCGGCGCACCGGGTGCGACCTACAATTTTCGATAAATACCGACCACGATGCCGATGATGTCGACGCTCTTGAAATCTGCGCGGCGCACGATGATCGGCAACATGTTGGAATTGGCGGGCTGGAACCGGATCTTGTCCCCTTCCGGGTAGTACCGTTTCCCGGTCGCCTCGCCCTCGATCATCGCGACCACGATGTCGCCGCTGTTCGCGCTGGGCGTCTTCTTCACGAACACGTAGTCGCCATCGAAGATCCCGTCGTCGATCATCGACTCGCCCACGATCCGGAGGCCAAAGACCTCGCGGTGATTGCCAATCAGAACCCGATCCACGCGCACCGTATCGGTCGCGTTCTCGACCGCGAGGATCGGCAATCCGGCGGCGACCCTCCCGAGGATGGGAATCTCGGCCATGTCATCGTCGTCGTTCTGGACGAGCTGGACATTGCCAGTCCCCATCGCGGCTCCGCGCCGCAGCGGAACGACCTCGGCGCCGCCATCCGGAAACTGGAGGATCGGCCGCATGGCGCGCGACTTGAGGTCCTCGCGGCGCAGGTGACCCTTCTTTTCCAGCGCCTTGAGGTGATCGTTCACCCCGTTGGTCGACCGGATCTGGAAGTGCTCCCCGATCTCGCGAAGCGTCGGCGGAAAGCCGCGCTCCACGATGGAACTTGAAATGAAATCGAGGATTTCCCGCTGCCGCGAAGTGAGCGCGTCGGCCATGGCCACCTTCTTGTGATCTACTGAACGGACTCACCGTACTGAACGCATCATCACCCTGTCAATTTTTTCGCCCTGCTTCTGAAACAATTTCATGTGAGAGCGCAGGATCCCCTCGTGACCTGGCTGCACCTCATCGCGATCGGCGCCGCCGGGATCGGCTCGATGAAGGCCGCCATGGAAGCGGGCGATCTCGAGCGCGCCGCTCATCAAGGCGTTCTCGCCGGGCCCCTCGTCGTCGACCAGGCCCTCACCTCAGCCGACCGCGCCACCCGGATGGCCGGCATCGCAGCGGCCCCCGCCACCGACGACCGGATCGAGTTGCTCGAAGCCCTGGCCGCCGCCGCTGCCGGCCCCGACCGGCGCACCGCCATCCCCGCCGCGCACGCCGGCCGAGCCATCGCTCGCGAAATCGCGCGCGATGTCACCGCCACCGATCTCCCCGACGATGTGGCGCCCGAAGATGTCCTGCGCTGGCGCGACGCCTGGGGCGACATCGCCCGCGATCGAACCCGGTGGATCGACGTCCGCGTCATCGCACTCGACGTCGCGGCAGCTCTTGACGCCAGCGCCCATGCCTCGACCGCCGGATCCACCGCCGCCGGATCAAAGACCACGACGTCAGGTCGACTCATCACCGGCAGCATCGGCATCGATCTCGAGGTCGCGCTTGGCGATCCCGATCCCGCGTTTCGCCGCGCCGTCGTATCGCTCGCGCCGGTGCCGCTGCCCGCTGCCCTCCGAGCGCCGCTCGCGAGCACGGTCGTCGTCGACACCGATCCGCTCGTCGCACTCGGCGCGGCCCAGGCTCTCTGCGCCGATCTCGTCGTCGATGCCGCCAAACCAATCCTCGCCGCGCTCGGCCAACCCGGCTTGATCCGCCTCCGAGCGATCATCGGAACCGAAGGTGCGTCGCGCGGAGTAGTCCGCGATGCTGCTCGCTGCCTCGCTGCCGATCGCGATCCCGCGAGCGCGGCAGCGCTCCGCACGATCCGCACTCGCCTGCGCTGACGCGCGAGGTCGGCTCTGCGTGGCGAAGACCACCACTTCGCGCTGCGCGATCGACTCGCTGTGATTGCGCACGAGTCGGCCCGTCCCCGTAGTGGCGCGCGGCTCAGCTCCTCGGCTGTAGCCGCGCCACGGGCATCGCACGCTCGCGCATCTGTCGTTCTTCGCGAGCCGATACCCGAATCGATAGCCAGTCGGTGCGCGGCTTGGTCGCCTCGCCGATCCACAACCTGCGGTCGCGGACCTCGGCGACCGGCGACATCGCCCGCTTCGCGACCGCCAGGAGGTTTCCCGCCGCCGTCGCTCTCGCGTTTTGCACGATGTTGCGGACGAGCAGCGCGGAGCCGGCGGCGCCAACGAGCGTCGCAATGATCGAGCCCGCGGCGGCACCGAGGAACAGCGCCATCGGAAACGAGACCAGAATGCCGGTCGACCACAGCCGCCACGCGCCCCCTTGCTTGCGAACGCGTTGCGCGAAGGCGAGTGCGACGTCGGTCGAAATTGCTTCGGGCAGTGCCGCGTGATCACGCTCGACCGTCACCCGAGCAGGATACCCTGCTCGCGTCCAAGCTCGTCCCTCGATCACGGAAACGAGTACGCCTGGATCTCGACGCCGCCGGGGCCAGGCAGCATCTGGTAGATGACGCCGTCATCTCCCACGCTCAAGGAACGGACGGCCTCGTCGGCAGGCGGAGGCGGGGGAAGCGAGAGCGTGCCCAGATCCGCCCCGGTCGCGCCCTCGAGGCGCACCACGACGATCCGCTCGGAGCTCAACGTGTACGGAGCCGTCGTCGATTCGAGCGCGACGTGCGCCGCAACATACGCCCTGCCGAGCCGGTCGCTATCGAGCATGACGAGCGAGAGGATCGACGTCGGAAACCGCAGCGTGCGCTGCCACACCAGATCCGCCTCGGGATCGAACACGCGCACCGTGACCTGCCCCGTCCGCTTGTCGCCGATCAACGCCTGCACCGAGCCGCTTCCATCGCGCAGTGGACGCCCCGGCAGCGTGCCTCGATCGGGATCGGGTTGTCCGGTGGGGCCCAGCACGCGCACGACCTCGCCGTGCTCGCGCTCGATATACGTCCCGCTGCCGGTGATGAACACGCCCGTCGCACCGCCCGACTCGGTCAATGGTCCGCCGACGACGGGCGCCTGACCGATCAGCTGACCATCCTTGTCGTAGAGCAGCAGCTGACCATCGGTGACGCGATCGAGCACCGCGACCCTCCCGTCGTCGCCGACGGCGATGTCTTGCGCCGTGTCCGGTCCGATCGGGAAGCTGCCGAGCGGCGTGCCGTCGGGACCAAACCGCGCGATCCGCCCATTGACCTGATCGAGGATCACGAGCGCGCCGGGCACCGCGATGATCGACATCGGACCTTCCGGGTTGGATTCGTTGGCCGCCCGTCCGCCGAGCTCGCCGGGACCATCGCCCCAGCCCGCGCGTGCGATCAATTTCCCGGCGCGGGTTCGCGATGTCCTGGACCCGGTGTTCGGCAGCGAAGGCGCGATTTGCGTCCGGTCGGTGCTGCCACGGTCGTCGCCAGCAAGTGGCGCTCGTGCCGCAGGTTCCTGCGTTCCAGTCGCGCGAAGCCAGATCGCGATGACGGCGAGGATCGCGATCGCGAGACCAGCAGCGACCCGCTTCATGCGTCAGACGCCAGCGCGTCGAATGCCCTTGTACGCGGAACCGGCGGTGCGGATGTTGTGGACGACGCCGTAGCTGCACCCGCGCGCCTCGTAGCTCCAGAACTGACCCCACGGATCGTCCTTCTCGTACATCACGATGTGGCCCGAGGTGCTCGTCCGATACACCAGTGCATCGCCGGCCTGCATGCTGGCGCGCGATACGGTCGACCACAGCGAGCTCGATCCCGCGAAGCTCGAGGTCGAGTACGGGTGGAGATTCGTCGACATCGGCAGCGCCGCGGGCAACAGCCACGCCTTGGCGACGAAGCTCGAGCAGTCCACGCCGTACGAGCCGCCGTGCGTGCAGCTCGGGCACGCACCGGAGCACGTTCCCGGGCTCGCGCCCGCAGCGAGGCGTCCGCCGCCCCACCAGTACGAGAACCCGACCGACGCCTGGCCGATCGAGAGGAAGTTCGCGCGCGTCGGGGTCGTCGATGCGAACCCGTCGCCACCCGGTGTCGGCGTCACGCCGGGGTCGGCCGCGGGGCACAGGTAGGTGCCAGAGGACCATCCGATGCTGCCGTTCCAGTCGTTCTGGTACCAGCCGCTGGAGACGGCGAGGATCTTCGTGGTGGAGCCGCCGGGCAATACCTTGACGACGTCGTAGCTCGTGCCTGCACCGCTGCGCTGGTTCAGCGACGTCGCGTTGCACACTCGCGCAAACGTGCCGGCGGTGACGTCGGGGGGCGTTGCGGGTTGGTCGGCAGGGGGAACCAGGGGCTCGGGATCTCCGACGTCGACGTCCTCGCCCCCATCGCCATCCTCGGACGGCGGAAGGTCTTCGGAGTCACTGACTTCCTGGCTGCTGGGATCAACTCCGATCGTGCACGCGAACAGACCCAAGCAGGCAGTCAGTGCAACGCCAGCCAAGGACTTCATGCGCCGAGATAGAGCAAGCGCCAGACCAAGTGCGCGACTCCTAGATCCCCATTGTCCGAGCGACCAGAGCAGGTGGCGAGGGTTCTAGCCAGGGGAAGGCAGTCCCCAGCACCGGAAGCCTGGGTCCCGCCCCTCGTTCGTCCCCGCCAGGGTTGGGGTCAGGGAACCTCGAACGTACCCTCGGCCGTCCACCCGGTCCCGTCCGAAACGCAGGCGCACGCCGGTGGCATCGCGCGTGATCTTGCTCGGGCTCCCAATCGACTGCATCAGCTCCCGGTACCAGCCCGGGCTCGCTGCGCAGGGCCGATAGTGTCGAGCTCGCGCGCGAGATCCGGCCCTCGAGACCACGTAGGATTCTGCGATGCAGGGCCGGATCTGGTTCGCGGTGCTCACTCTCGGCCTCGTCGCGTGTCGAAAGGATGACTACGCGGCTGACGTCGCGCAGGAGACCAAGGTCTCCGCGAAGTCGCCGCTCGAGGAGCTAGCGGAGTCCACCGAGATCCTCGGCGTCGAGTACGGCGCTGCTCGCTACGAACAACTTCCAAGGACAGCAGACCGCGCCGCCACCGTCGCGAAGCGCATCGGGCCGATCATGGTCGCGAAGTGGGAAGAGTTCGCCACGAGAGCGCGCACACATGCCTCCGCGGCCGGGACGCGGCGAGCACGCGGCACGGACGACTCGTCGATGATGAAGTCCGCGCCCGCGATGCTCGACGAGCTAGCGCCACTCGTTCCGGGCGTGACCAGCAAGTGGGCGACGCTGAAAGCCGAGCTCGCCGCGCTCGAGCAGAAAGCATTTGATGCCGAGAAGGCTGACACGCGCCCGAACGTGATCGTGTGGACCGACATCCCCGACAAGCCGACGAAGGAGCAGTTGTTCGCGTCGGTGGTGATCACCTGCGTCCATGACGCGATGGAGAAGCGCTGGCCCGCGATCAAGTTCGTCGAAGCGTACAAGCGGCCGGCGAGCGGCTCGCACGTGGAGCTCGTGGCGCTGACGGCCACCGACACGTATCGTTCGAGCACGGGCGAAGAAGTCCGCGTTGCATCCGGCGGGGGGATTCGGATCTTGCCTACTCAGCTCCCGGCAGCGATGGCCAAGGTGTTCGCACAGCCCATCGTGGCCACTGCGCACTCGAGCAATCCCGACCAGATCAAGAGCGACCTCGGTGTCACGCCGACGCTCGAGACCACGCGCGTGGGCATGGCCGCCATCAGCACGATCCGCGAAGGCATCTGTGCGGATGTCGCGCTGCAGATCTCCAGGCCCTAGGTCCTTGGCGCCATTCGCGCGTCAGAACGGCCCGTCGAGGACGTCAGTCGATTCGTCACCCCGCGCGGACCTGATTGTCCGCTTCACGGAAGTCTCACGCGGCAGCTCTCGTCCAGGATCGGGCCTAGCTCTGTATCTCCTGAGGAGATATATGAACACCCCCTTGCTTGGTCGTGCCTTATCGCTCGCGCTACTTGCCGCAACAGGTTGTGGCGATAACCTCCACCCGACATCCGACGCTCCGACCTTCGATGCTTCGCGGGTCGACGCCCCCGGCGATGACGTCGGAGACACGCTGATCCTCACCTCGAATGGACGACTGGTCAGCTTCGACCGTGCTGCACCGACCGTGCAGAGGACCTCGGTGACGCTCTCCGGGCTCGGGAGCGAGACGATCGTCGGCTTCGATCGGCGCCCCTCGGATGGCGGACTTTACGCGCTGACGTCGGCGGGCAAGCTCTACACGGTCGCGCCCGACACCGGTGTCGCGACGCTGAAGAGCACCCTCGCTGCGGATGCGGCCGATACGACGGCCCCGTACACGGCGCTCTCCGGTACCTCGTTCGGTGTCGACTTCAACCCGGTCCCGGATCGGCTTCGCGTGACCACCGATACCGGACAGAACCTGCGGATCAATGTCGACACCGGCGCCACCACGACCGATGGCGCGGTCAACGGTGCGGCCACCGGATACAGCAG